>JAIRYX010000069.1 GCA_031267635.1 Planctomycetaceae bacterium | reverse complement strand
GTAGGGGCGACACTTGCCGTCGCTCGATTGTGAAGAAACGTTTTCAAATTTGTAAACGTATTCCCAATTCATGGCAACCGCAAGGGTTGCCCCTACAATATTGCAATTTTTCACGGGTGGAATGGATAACAATCCATGATCTAAAAAATAAGGGCATAAGGGCGCGTTTTGGGGGCTATGTTGGCTACTAAGGGAAATATGACAAATAAGGGCGGCAATAATAAAATCTTTCGGATATACTCATTGCACTTGAGTTTTCGGTTTTACGAATGGGGTTCAAACTGGATTTTACGGTATAACGACCTCAGTGAAAGCCGAAATTTTAAGTACAAAAAGTATATCAAGATATTTCCGGATAACTATAAGGTTTCCGGTATTCGCGGCGGAGGAATTGATTCGCTTCGTCGTCGCCGATGCACTGCAATTTTTCGTGATCCCATCGTACGCTTCGTCCGATTTTCAACGATAACATGCCAAGCAAGCTGAATGTTGTTGAGCGGAATCCTTTTTCAATATCGCAAAGCGGTAAGCGGTCATTCTCAATGGAATCAATGAAATTTGCCCAAAGTTCCGGGATGTTCTGCTGATCCGGTTCATGCAGTTTCGCGTCGGCGTGCCAAGACGGTTCGGAGTTTGTGTCTCTGCCGGGATAAAACGTCGCGCCTTCGATCCAGCCGAGATGCAAAACGCCTTTCGTACCGTAAAAATAACATCCAACATTATGATGTTCGGGACCGTTGCCGGCATAATAACGATGTTCCCATTCGACAACGAAATCGTCAAATTGAAACACGACATTTTGCGTGTCGGGATTGTCGGTGTTGTCTTGTTTAATGAAACGTCCGCCGGTAGAAGCGACCATTTTCGGCATTTGATTATCGCCCGCCCACCAGTTGATTTGATCCATCCAATGAACGCCCCAATCGCCGAGTTGCCCCGACGCGAAATTCAAAAACGACCGAAACCCGCGCGGATGAATCAGCCGATTGTAAGGAACGAGCGGAGCGGGACCGCACCATTGATCCCAATCAAGTCCTTCCGGCGGCTCCGAATCCGGCGCCACTTGCCCCGCGCCGCCTTGATAATGCACAAACGCGCGAATCATGCCGATTTTTCCCGCGCCGCCGGATTTCAAAAATTCTATCGCCGCCATATTTGCCGGAGAAGTACGGCGATGCGTTCCAACCTGAACTTTGCGATCCGCCGCGCGTGCCGCTTTCCACATTGCCGCGCCTTCGAGAATCGTATGCGAAACCGGCTTTTCGACATAAACGTGCGCACCGGATTTCACCGCGTCAATAGTGATAAGCGGATGCCAATGGTCGGGCGTTGCACAAATTACGATTTCCGGCTTCTGTTCGTCAAGCATTTCTCGGTAATTGCCGTAAGTTTTCGGCGTTTTTCCCGTCAATTCCTCAACTTTTTTGAGCGTTTTGGCAACTTGATTTTTATCAACATCCACTAACGCCACCGGATCAACCGTTCCCGATTGAATCGCCGCCGTGAGAATGTTCGTTCCCCACCAACCGCTTCCGACAAGACCAACACGGTACTTTTTCGCCCTTTCCGCCGCGTGAACCACAGGCGAACCAAATGTCGAAACCAATCCCGCTGTTGCGGCTCCCGCCACAAGAAAATTTCTTCTTGGAATCATATTTTTCTCCTTTTTGAGAAAGTCCAAACTGTAAGGTGTGTAAAAAATTGGAAATGTCACTATAACCTTTTTTCTTTAGAATTTCAAGTCTTTCGAGGAAACTTTTCTTGAGGAACTCGCGCCGAAGAGCGGAAAAAAGCAAGCGGGATCATCGCGTGGTGTTGGGGAAAAAAACTTCTTAACGCACCGCTTCAGGAATAATAACTCCCGATTCCAACCGAGAGGAAAAGCACGCAAACGCCTCTGTTGGTATGAAAGAGAATTTAAGCGACTTTGTAATAATTGCATTTTTCATTTTCCGCTTATTCCCGAATTGGCAAAAAGAAATCCGGCGACGATCTTTTGTCGAATCAGCGGATAAGAAAGAATTTATCTTTACCGCTCCAACATCCGACTAATGACCTGATCGGTAACGTCGGTTGGTGAAAGATTTTCGCTTGGAAAATAATCGAACATCGTTTCGGAAATAGGGTCGTGCAAAACTTGGTTGTAAAAAAGAAGATAGCCGAAACGTTCGGCGGAAGGCGGCGAGGCGTCCGCCGTCCAAAAGTAATCAAAGCGAAACGGAAATCGGTCGTCATCGCCAATAAAGACGTCAATCGTTGTCGGAATGTGGTTCGGGATTTTTTGCTTTTTAGCGTTCGCAACGGTTTCGGTCAGCGATTTGGCTAAAGCCGGTTTCAGTTGTCCACGAATTTTTCGCACATTGATTTTATTGTTTTCCTCGCCGATTTGAGTTCGTATCGGCGTTTCTAAAAAATCGTACCGTTTTCTCATTTCCCGCAACATTCCCGCTAATCCGCCAAGTCCAAACATCGAACCGACTTCCATCGGAATGTCGGAACGGCGTGTTGCTTCGAGTGCGTCTGTCAGGCGTTTAATTTCTATTCTTTCCAAAAATTTTTCGTCTTCCAGCGAAATATAGCGATAAATGTATTTGTAGGTTCTGTCGCAAACAATTGTTATGGAATTGGGACTGCCGACTTCTTTTGCTGTTGCCGGAGATTGAATCTGCAATTCCAAGCGAAATCGCGTCATCTCTTTTCCGTGCAATTCGGGCGTTTTCAATTCGTGGTAAGAACCCAATCCATGAAATTCCGTTCCGAATAAATTGATTTGTTGGCGAATGCTCGCTGAAACCGAAATCGCGCCTTCCACCGAAGAAAGCATTTCCCGAAATAACGAATCCGCCTCGCCTTGCGGTTCTGTTTGTGAAGTTAAGGCGATATTTTGCGCAAAGATAAGTTTTCCTTTTGTACCTGTTTGTGTAAAATAAACAACACAGAAAAATAAAGCGGCATAAATAAGAAAAGTTGTTTTTTTATTTAAAGCAAATTTGGTAAAATAAAAAGAATATAAAACATCAATAGATTCCATCTTTTTCATTATTTCTGAATTTTCCAAAGAATTGGAGATACGATGCCGAAAAATAGATTCAGACGTATCTGTTTGTGTTGCGAACGAGTTTTACAATAAAACATTTTCCGTTAAAGAGAAATTTTAACGTCGAAACGTTCCGAATGCCAGAGCAATTTTGAGAACGCGGCAAAGATAACGCGGATTTTTAAAACTTTTATATTTGATAAACTTGCAATGATTGTCCGCCGTGAGGCGGTCGGTAGTGCAAAAGTATCAGGGGAAACTGAGATGAAATACAGTATGAGTGTAGCGGCGGTTATTGCGGTCGTGGGAATGAACTTTGTGTTGACCTCGACAGCAGATGCACAAAAGTTCGGGCGTTTGCGTCCTGTTGCTCAACGTCCGGTTGTGGGACGTTCCATCAATACGGGAGTGACCGTGCTTGGCGGAGATTATGGAACATTGACAAGTCCTGCGGTAGCGCCGATTTCCCGCCAATTATCGACTTCGCAGTTGCATTTTATCGCACCCGAAGAACTGACCGTGAATTGGGATGTTGTTGTGCCGGGTACATTTGATTCCGACGCGAAAATTATTCCATTCCGCCAAAACTTTCCGCAAGGTGCGATTTATCGCGTAAAATTGTCGAATGTTCCCGCGCGACCGGATAAAGTGTATTATCCGACAATCGAAATTGCGGCAACGATGGCTCGTTCGCAAGCGTTTTTAGCGCACAATTCGATTCCGATTGAATTTACCGATAATGATTTTGATCAAGTTGATTCCGGCAATTTCGTGACGAAAGTGATTTATTTGCCTGACCCGGAATTTCAAGGTTTGGCAATGGCGGGCGTAGGAACGCTTGTCAATACGCAGTTGGAACCGGGTTCCGATCCTATCACCGAAGCGGATCGTCGCGGCTCGATCCTTGCCATTGTTCGTCTCGGAAACAAAGATTTGGGAACGTCTGCCGTAAGATAATTGTTCGGATAAGTCAAAAAATAAAACAGGTTGGCAAAGTTCGGTGAAACATTGCGCAACCTGTTTTTGAATATCTCAAACAATTTTTCCTATTACGAAGAAATATAAAGTTTTGCGCAAAAATTTTTTTAGAAAATGAATGATATATGATAGGAAGTAAAAAATTAAAACATATTTTTTTCGACGTCGTCAAGTGATATATATATTATGTCAATCTTGTCTAAAAAATATTTCAATTTTATTTACTATCAAAAATTGCTCGAAAGGAAGCGAACAATGAGTATTTTCAAGTGCGGTTATAAAAAGAGAATCGGCAGCGTTTTGTTTGTAATTTTGAATTTTATTCTTTTGTCGCGAACGTTCGCTCAACAAGCGGGACATCCTTTATATCCGAATCGTTTGCCGATTGGCGTTGTCGGTCAGGGAACGCTTTTGCAGCCGCTTCCTGTGCAAGGTTATTTTCAGCAAGTAAGATTTCTTTTACCGCAAGGAACGAAAACGGCGTTTGCGATAAACGGTGAATTTCTTTTGCCGGAAACCGCACCGTTTCAAATTGGTTTGCTTGTCGGAAACGTGTATCGTTTTCAGCTTACAAATATTCCGTATCATGCCGGAAAAGAACTGTATCCAAGTATTGAAACTATTGATCGGCTTTATCCTCCGGCAGGAAAAGAAGCGGAATTTCCGGTAGAAATTGAAATCACGCAAGAAGATTTGGAAATTGCGATAAGTGGTCGATTAGTAACGCGAATTATTTATTTGGAAGCCCCGTTCAAAGCGCAGCCGACAAGCGGCAAAGAGCGGATAGCATTGTCGGAAGAATTACAACCGGAAGAAAATCCGCTCGAAGCGGCAAAAAAATTCGGACGACCGATGGCAATTTTACGAATCGGTAATCGTCAACCCGATCCGAACCAGAACGATCCGGCATTTTTTTTTGGCTCGCCAACTTGGTTGGGAAAACAAAATTTTGAAATTCAAGCGCAAGGCGGACAAAGGATTATTCGGTAAAAAGGCGTAAAATTACAAATGACAAAATAAACAAAAGCCGGAAATGTAATGATCGTAGCAAACCGGAAAAAATTTGTATAAAAATAACTCAAACAAGAAACGTGTAACTGTTCAGTTGCCATCAAAATTTACCGGAAAATATTATTATTGCCGCCCTTATTTATGTACAATTCCCTTAGTAGCCCGAATTGCACCCTTATTCCCTTATTATTCGTTCCATTGTTTTGATACAAATCCATGATCTAAAAAATAAGGGCATAAGGGCGAGTTTTGAGGGCTTTGCCAGCTACTAAGGGAAATTTTATCGATAAGGGTTGCAATGGTAAAAAATCTTTCGGATAACTATTCAGGCGCCGTGGGGATTGAATTGGTTTGAGGCAACTGAATAGTTACAGAAACGTTTTAATACGAATGCCAAATCCTAAACAATTCGCGATTCTTCACGGTGAATAAAAATTTTAAGTTTGCGGTGTGAATGAATGACACTTTTCTCAAGGAAGAGAAAAATAATGAGAAAAATAATTTTCCGAAAAATTGTTCTGTTGACAAGTCTTGTTGGTTTGACACTTGGACTGGAAGCGTGCCGTCAACCGGCTGTTTATATGGATTCGCGTTATGATCTTCCGAGCGGCGTGAAATACGACGATTACTCGCAGCAGGAATCGTTCAAGACGCCGAAAATATATGCCGGAACGACAATGCCGGAACATTGGCAAAACGCTCCGCGTGCCGGAAGTGATTACACGAATTACGCACCGAAGTACATGTCGGCGTCTCACACGGAAACGGTAACGTCTCCTCAAATTTTTTCTAATGCAACAAATATTCAGCCGGTTTCGTATCAGGCAGAGTCGGTAACGCAATTCCCGATAACGCAACAAGCAGCACAATCCAACGCGTCATTGTCCGCGCAATCGGTTCAATCGCCGATTCAGGATACGGCAAATTCGATTGTCGTTCCGCCGCGCGACGGAAAACGCGGGAAAATGCCATTGGAAACAATGCCGATTCCTGCGGCAAATTCGCAAGTTTTTTCACCGGATCTTTCCATCAATGAAAATGTGAAACATTCTTCAACAATCATTTATCGCGGACAAAACCCGGAATCCAAAGACGAAAAACCGACAACCGAATGGGAAGGTTTCGACGAAATGGACTTGAGCGAGGAAACGCAACCGACAACACTAGCAATACCGCAACCGGAAACATCCAACGAATCCGAAACGCAAGTCATCGAAAAAACCGCATCAATTGATGAATCGCAAAAGAAAGAAAATAATAATGACGGTGCGAGCGAAGAAGAACCGGTTTCTGTTCCAACTCAACCGTCGCGATCGGTCAAAACAACAATTGATTTTGCTGTGAAACCACGAAACAAAGAAGCGATTGCGATTGATCCGATACTCAAACAACAAGGACAAAACATTTCGAATCATCGGCAAGTGATTCAAGCCGTGCCGCGTCCCGACGGATATTATTGGGGCAAACTTTCCAACGTTTCTCCGCAAGAAGAATATCTCGCCGACGGCGGCGATAATTGGGCAAACGCGGCGGTTCGCCAAAATGGCGAAATTCACGGCGTTGAGCCGGAAGACACGATTGTTCAATATGACACGCTGGATCGCAGGACGCTTATAGAAAAATCGAATGCGGTTCATATTTACAGTCCGCGATTTGGCTCTGTACGTCAAATTGACGGTTTGGAAATCAACGAACAATGGCTTGGCTACGCGACGGTTGACGCTCAAAAAAAATTACGAATGACGGCTGAAAAAATGAAAATCGGAAAGACGCAGCAAAATAGTACGCCGGTTTACACGCGGTCAAATGTTGTGTTACGTGAAACGGACGCGGGAGCAAACCTTGGCGTTGTCAATTCGCATCATTTGCCGGAGACTTACATCAGCCAAGACGTAACGCACTCATTGTCGCAACTTCTGACGCACAAAACATTCAGCAGTACAGAATTAGCGTTTCTCGCGCAAGGGAGATCGGCGGTAGTCGCGTGGGGCGGCATGGACAATATCGAAGTTTATACCGATGAGCGGATGGCACAAGCGATGATTGGACTAAAAACGCCGGAAGCGATTTTGTTATCCGATCCTCTCAATGCGACAACTCCGAAATTGAAACTATTCAAAGTCGCGGACAAAGACGCAGCGCAGCGCGGCGAGATTGTTACTTTTATGATTCGATTTGAAAATGTCGGAAGCGAGCAAGTCGGCAACATTAACATTGTCGATTCGTTGACAACTCGTCTTGAATACGTCAACGGTTCAGCAGTTTCCTCTGTTCCGGCAGAATTTTTCACCGAACAAAACAAATCCGGTTCGCTTATTCTTCGATGGGAAATTTCCAAACCGCTCAATGTCGGCGACTTCGGCGTTTTGAGATTTCAATGCAGAGTGCAGTGAGGCGACGTCTGAGCGGTTACATCCTTTGATTTTTATCCTATGATTTCCAACAAAGTGTATCTTGTCGGCGCGGGTCCCGGCGACCCTGAATTATTAACGCTCAAAGCTGTGAAATTCATTGCGTTGGCTGACGTGATTTTTTATGATTATCTGGTTGATGAACGGATATTGACGTATGCTAAAACCGATGCGGAATTGATTTCATTAGGACAACCTTATACCGGACGAAAAATCAAGCAAACCGAGGTCAATGAGCGGATGATTGCGGCGGCAAAAAGCGGTCAAACCGTTGTGCGTCTTAAAGGCGGCGACCCGCACATTTTCGGGCGGCTCAACGAAGAAATGCAATCGCTTCTCGACGCAAGCGTACCGTTTGAAGTTGTGCCGGGAATTACGTCCGCGTCTGCTGCCGCGCAAGTTGCAGGAATTTCCTTGACCGACCGCCGTCATGCCAGCGCCGTCGCGTTTATCACCGGACATCTTTCTTATCAACATGATCCGACATTGACGCCGCTTGATTTCGGAAAATTTGCGTCATTTCCCGGCACGTTGGTTTTTTATATGGGCGTTGTTACAGTCAAAGTTTGGAGCGCCGCACTTCTTGAAAACGGCATGAATCCGCAAACGCCGATTGTCATTATTTTCAACGCGACATTTTCCAATCAAAAAGTCGTGCGGACAACGCTTGCCGACGCAGAGCAAACTGTAGAATGTGAACAGCTTTCCAGCCCTTGTATTGTCATTGTCGGCGAAACAAGCGTGCCGTTAAATTCAGGCAAATGAAAAGCGGGTATTATATTAAAAATTCTCGTGCGCCTTTTTATAAACGCCGATTTCCGCAGGCGGATAGGTTCGCCGACGTAAATCGCATTCTTCCGGTAATTGTAATTGTTCAAAACAAAAACGCCGATCAGATTCCACGACAAAAACCGAATCCACCGGAGCGTTTTGATACATAAGTTGTAACATCTCAAGCATCTCTTTTTGTTTTATCACAAAAAAGTCATACGGCGGCGAACAAAAGACCAGCCACGAAAAACTCGCCGCCGCAGAAAATTCGTCGGGATGTTTTGCCAGATAAAAAGCGTCCGCCTGAACGAGTCGGCACGAATCGGTTAGTTGAAGCGAATCAATATTTTGCCGCAAATTTTTCATTGTTCCCAAATGTTTTTCAACAAGCGTTGCGGAAACCGCGCCGCGACTGATTGCCTCAATTGCCAGCGCGCCGGTTCCGGCAAAAAGGTCGATGACGTGTTTGCCTTTCGACGCGACGCTAATCAAATTGAATACGGCTTCGCGTGTTCGGTCTTTCATCGGGCGAACTCGGTTGTCGCCGGAATATTGCAATTTACTGCCGCGCAAACCGCCGCCAATAATGCGAAGTCCAACCGGCGTTTTCTCGCCGGGAGTGCTTCCGACATTTTTACCGGCGACTTTCAGGCGGTGATGTGTTTTTTTTTTCGCATTAGGATGGCGTTTGGATAGCATAGTAAAAAAGAGCGTTATGATATTATTTTTGTTTTATTGACGCGCATGAGGAAATTAAAGAGAACAATTCGCTCATTGTTGTTATGGCATTTATAGTAAAACGACACAACAAAACAATTTGCATTTTACATCATTTAGAAATGGATTCAAGAGAATGTGGTATCCGTTCACGCGATTTTATTCCTAATGTAGGGGCAAAAGGGATAAGAAAGACGCTTGGGACAGCAATTGCTTTGAGGATTTTAGAAACTCCTGTTTGATTTTAGAATTTCTTGTCCTGAGTCTCTTGTGTCCCTTTGTCTCATCGTTTCAAATCAATACTTTCCAAATTCGCTGTCGTCAAGTTTGAAATTGTAATCCGGCTCGTTGTCGAGAATGGCGGTGGCGGTGTTCCAGCCGTCGTCCGAGTCGGAATAGATGGATTTTGCCGCAACTTTTTTCACGCCGGAATGGCGTCCCGACGAAACGCGGTTTGCCTCGAAGTTGCTTTCCTGTTCGCTTGTCAAGCTGTTGCTTGCCGTCGTTTCGCCGGTTATTTTGGAATCGCGAAGTTTGAAACGCGACACGACCTGTTGTAACTTCGTCGCGTAACTGTTCATTTCATTCGACGCGCTTGCCGATTCTTCCGCACTCGCCGTATTCTGTTGCGTTACCGTGTCAATTTGCTGCAATGCCTGCGACACCTGATTAACGCCTTGTGCCTGTTCATTACTCGCAGTCGCGATTTCGTTAATGAGATTCGTTGTGTTCGATACTTGCGAAACGATTTGATCCAACATTTCCGCTGTTCGATGGGCGATCTCCGCACCTTCCTGAATTTGCCGATTGTTGTTTTCAATCATTTGCGTCGTTTCACCGGCGGCTTTCGCACATCGCGCGGCAAGATTTCTGACTTCTTCCGCGACAACCGCAAAACCTTTGCCGTGAACTCCGGCACGAGCCGCTTCGACGGCGGCGTTCAATGCCAACAGGTTCGTTTGAAACGAAATGTCGTCGATAACTTTGATGACCTTCTGCACGTCTTGCGAATTTGTCGTGATTTGTTCCATTGAGGTGATCATCTGTTTCATCATTTCCTGACCGTTTTCGGCGGCTTTACTTGCGTCATTGGCAAGATGACTCGCTTCGGCGGCGTTTTGCGCGTTTTGGCGTGTCTGACTTCCCATCTCGGTCATCGACGATGTGATTTCTTCCAACGACGCGGCGGATTCCGTTGCTCCCTGCGACAATGTTTCGCTTGTCGCTGCGACTTGTCCTGCTCCTGCGCTCACTTGTTGAACCGAGTTACTCACCTGATGTAAAACGTTGTTCACTTGTTCCAGCATCGTGGTGAGGTTTTGGTTCATCTTGTCTTTTTCGCCTTTGATTCTCACGCGGTATGTCCAATCGCCGCGACTGAGAGATTGTCCTAAATCCGTTACCGAACGGAAATCCCTGATAATTTCTTGCGCTTGCTGTGCCAGATCTCCGACTTCGTCGGAACGCTCCATATATTTATCGTCAATAACAATCTCTGTGTCGCCTTCTTTCGTGATTCGTTTGAACAAGTTCACGATTCCCGAAATTCCGCCGACAACCGATCGTGTTAATAAAACGCCCATCAACACCGCCACGGCAAACGCTACAACTGAAACGACATAAATAATGTTTTGCGAGTAAGAAATCACGGATTGTTGAACGCTCACGTCTCTATTGACTTCTTCTGACGCTTGTTTGACCATATTCTGGCAACGGTGAATCGTATCGAAAAAACGCGTCAGCAATACTTTTTGTTCATCCGCTTGTTCCGTTGTAACTGTCGTGTGACTTGCGGCAATTTCGTTCCATTGCTGCATTGTTTGAACGGCTACCTGAAAATTTTTCGCCGCGTCGCCTTCGGGAAGAAGAGGTTGGATCGCGTTCATAAGAGCCGTGTGCGTTTGAGCGTAATCAGCCAGTTCTTTTTGGTATGTTCTTCGATCTTCATCGCTGTAAGCGTTCGCAAATTTCAAACGCAATGAAATTCGTTGTTGCAATAAAACTTGGTTTTGCAGAAGAGATTGTTCCAATGCGGTTTTCGCTTCATCGACTTCAATATTGCCGCTTTCGTCTTTTTTTCCGGTGTTGATTGTTTTTTCGTGAACGATCTTTAGCGTGGCGCCGAACAAGGAAGATAATTTATCCGCTGTAGAATAGTAAGAATCGTTAATCTGTTGCAACTGCGATTCCATGGAAAAGAATTTCTCTTTTCGCGATTTGATCTCTTGAGCAAACTCCATCATTTCCGTAGCGACTTGTTTGTCTTCGGGAATACGCATTTTATCGACAATCTCTTGCGTCGTTTCGATCACTTTTTTCAGTTCACCGTCAAACGTTGCCGACAATTTCGAATCGCGCGTTCCCAAATACAACAGGAACGCCCGCCGCATTTCGTTGGCTGTATCAATAACCGTGTTAGCACGATTACTAACGTCGATTCCGCTAACGACTTCTTTCGTCGTTTGCGTAACACTTGAGAAACTGTAAAGCGCAACGATTGCCAATGTAATCATCAGCGCGGTAATGATCCCGAAACTGAAAATGAACTTGGCGCCTATCCGCAGTTTGTTGAACATATTTTGTCCTTTCCTCTTCTGCTTTGCTGTTTTGTACTTGTCGTGAAATGAACATCTGTTAAAACACGAAAAAACAGTCGCCGAAAGAAAAAAAATGCCGGACATTCACGACCGTAAATTTCACATCTTTGCATTCGGTTTCGCGTTCCTTCCGTGTGAAGAATCTGAAAAAACAATAGAATACAATAACAGATTGCGAGCTGTGAAAATGCCGAATCGGTAGAAATTACCAATAGAAAAAGTGAAAACCTTTAATACCTCATGTTACGCACTCTCTGTAGAAAGTATTGATGAATTTGTCAAAGAACATTTTCCGTAGCGTAGAGGAGGCGAGGGACGTATTGTCCCGCCTCCTCACCCCTCGTGTCCGGTGGGAGGCGGGGCGAGGAGACGGAACGGAAAGGTAGGAGGACCGAGACACAAAAGGAAAAATCCCGAAACAGAATTAAACCGAAACCGGTACGCCCCTCGCCTACTCTACGG
>JAIRYX010000031.1 GCA_031267635.1 Planctomycetaceae bacterium | reverse complement strand
ACAATACGGTTTTTCAGGGAAATCTGTTGATGGACAAAAGTCTCTTTTCGGAAATATGGAACGAAACGGCAGGAAGCGAAATCATCCTGTTCAAAACGGAGGCGAACGAAACGGCAGAGGTCAAACAGATTGTCGAACGCGCTCTGCACGAATACGGCGTCAGGGTTTCGACTACCGCCCGCCGTCTGGAGGAATTTAACAGCGTCACGGATACTTATCTCACTATCTTCCTCTCGCTCGGAGGACTGGGACTTCTGCTGGGCGTTGCCGGTTTCATCATCGTGCTGAGAAAAGACCTGGCTTCGCGCCGCGAACAGGTCAGGCTCTGTCGGGCGTTGGGATTCTCGACCCGAAGGATTGCCGGTCTGCTGATTGTCGAGAATCAAATCGTTCCCCTGTACGCCATTGTTGCCGGAACCGTCGGAGCGCTGGCTGGAGTGAGCGCCGGAGTAGCCAACATCGGCGTCGGCGTGGCGCTGACGGCTTTTGCGTTGGCTTTTGGGTTGATTGTTTGCGTAATCGCGTTCATTCGCAAATCGGTTTACTCTTTCATAGTTAAGAGTTAAGAACTAATAGTTAATAGTTAGGGACTTTTAACTATTAACTAAAATGTAAAAAATAAATCGGCGTCTTTATTTCTCTGTGTATCTCTGTGCTCTCTGTGCCCTCTGTGGTTAAACAAAAAGGCAGAGACGCGGTTAAACGGTCGAAATAACGTTTAACCACAGAGAACTCGGAGAACACAGAGATGCACAGAGAATATTTTATTTATTTCTTTAACGTTAATAAAGTATTAAAATATAGTATATAATAAAAAGTAACATGAAAAAAAATCTATTAACCGTATTGATCGCAGCCATTCTGACGGGAACGGCGGTTTCGGCGTTTGCCGACGACGGGGCGAATGAACAAATCGAAAAAGTGCACGTCATCTTCAAGACGCATCTTGATGTTGGGTTCACCGATTTAGCCGTCAATGTTGAAAAGAGGTACATCGACAATTTCATTCCGAAAGCGATTGCCCTCAACGAGCAACTTCGACAGGAAGGAAGCGCCGACCGGTATGTCTGGACAACCGGCTCGTGGCTTATCGACGCTTATCTGAAACAGGCGAAGCCCGATGCGGTGAAAAAACTCGACGAGGCAATTCAACGCGGCGACATTGTCTGGAACGGCGTTCCCTACACTTTTCAATCCGAAGTTGCAAGTTACGATATTTTTGAAACAACGTTGAAACTTGCCGAACGATTGGATAAAAAATACGGCAAACAAACCGTCGCCGCCAAAATGACCGACGTGCCGGGGCATACGCGAAACATCATTACGCCGCTTTGCAATCAGGGGATACGCTTCCTGCATATCGGGGTCAACGATGGCAATATGATTCCGAAAGTCCCGAAATTGTGCAGGTGGAAAAACGTCGACGGTAACGAAATTATCCTGATGATTGACGGGGAATACGGCGGCGATTCCGTTCTGCCGGACGGCAAAACGGTTATCTCCATCAATTTTACCAGCGACAATGTTGGTCCGCATTCATTACAGCAGGTCAAGAGTATTTTCGACAACTTGCGGAAAAAATATCCGAAAGCGGAAGTCGTCGGTTCCAACTTGAACGAAACGGCAAAAGACGCATGGAAAATAGCGGACAAATTACCGGTCGTTACGGCAGAAATCGGCGATACCTGGATTTACGGAGCAGCCAATCATCCGGAAATGATAATGCGTTACCGGACGTTGGCGCGGCTGTTTTCTCAGTGGTTAAAGGATGGAAAATTAGACAAAGACAGCGACGTCGCAATAGATTTTGCGGTGTATCTCGGATTTGTTGCCGAACATACCTGGGGAATACATGCGGGAACTTTCTGGAATGTCAGAGAATACTCTCCCGAAAAATTTGATGCGGTACGGACGCTGCCGGAGTTTCGACGGGCGGAACTGTCGTGGAAAGAGAAAGCCGGAAGAGTAGATGAAGCCGTTGCGCTGTTGCCGCCGGAACTGCAGCGCGAAGCAAAAACGGAACTGGAACGGCTCGCGTCCCGCCAACACGGAATCGCGACCGGCAACGATTTCAAACCGATCAAAAATACGCCTTCGGGAAACGCCGCCGTTTTGCCGGACGTTTTCGGAACGGTTGCATATCAGGCATATTCTCAGGCGGACTATGAGCGTTATTTCAAACTGTATCTTCGACCCAAACCCGTTAATCCGGCATACGGCAAGCCCGGTCTGAAGGAGACAAACCAACAGAGCGCAACGCTTGTCGCTCAACCGAATAAAACGCTTGGAAAGAAACAAAACGGACAGACCGTACTCGACCGTTTCCTGTCGTTTCCGAACAACCCGAATGTCAATCCCCTTGTCCTTCCGTATGAAGTGAAAACGCGATGCGTGCTGTCGAACGGCAAAAACGAGGCTGAAATAATCGTATCTATCGTGAACAAGCCGGCGGTAAGGTTGCCGGAAGCGTACTGGTTTTCGTTCTTCCCAAAGGATGTTGAGAAAATTCTTGTCGAGAAAATGGGACAGCCGATAGATGTAACCGATATTGTCGATGGCGGCAGCAGACAAATGCACGCTGTCGACCGCTATGTCGATGTGATTTGCAGACAGGGCACAGTGCGGATTACAAGCCTCGACGTACCGCTTGTGACCGTCGGTTCGCGCGACATATTCGATTATCCGGCAGACAAACCCGACTTGAACGGCGGCATACATTTTTGCCTGTTCAACAATCTGTGGGGAACAAATTACGCCGCATGGCTGGACGGTACATGGACATTCCGATTTAAAATGGAATGGAAAGAGAAAAAATAATATTGTAGCCGGTATGAACGAAGCCTATCGACCCATAGGTATTATTAAGGGTTTAAGTTTTTAATTTTCAAATAGTTGTTTCAACAAAACGTCAGGTGATGTGTGGCTATTCACAAGTTTATCGGAAAATATTAGAACAAAATAGGGCGAATCCATAACAAATCACGGACAAAGTTGGTGCAAATTCGTTGGTAGCATGAATGAAAACGAATTTTGCAAACAAACAATAACTATTGGATTATAAATGACTTAACTCCTTAACTTAATACCTATGGTCTATCGCCCTACCGGCTACGGTATAAATCACTGAAACAAAATGCTTCTTTGGCGAAATCGCCAGCAAGAACAGTGACCACGCAAAGCAATCATTTATTTGCGTCGCTGGCGGTGTATGTTAAATTGGAGAAGCTAAAGTTCGCCCACAAACTCAATCATATTGCCCTCAAAGCAAAAATCTGCCTAGCCGTCATAAAAGCCGCTTGGAACGAACTGTGTAAAATTAAATGCGCTATTGATGCGTAACATGAGTTATATAAGAGAATTTGCTATACCGACGCCGGTATGGACGGTAGGCTTTGCCTTTGAACAACCGTTTCACATTGTTACGATTGCATGGTCAGCTTTAAAGTAGTTTAGGTGTACGTGGTCTATTGTGCACCGTCTAAGGGGCTGTACAATAATAAAATAACTTTCGCTGATACTTCACCGTTTACACTTTTCATACCGGCTTCGGTATACTCAAAATTTTAATTCACTAAACCCAATTATGTCAGACGATCAAATTATCTCTAAACTCCAAATCGCTCGCGAAAAAGTTTTAGAACAACTCTCACAAGTCATCGTTGGTCAAATCGACGTTATTGATGAGTTATTGATTTCTATTTTTTCGCGTGGTCATTGTTTGCTTGAAGGTGTACCCGGTCTTGCCAAAACATTGCTCATTAGCACTCTCTCGCGAACACTTAACCTCAAATTCAGCCGAATCCAATTTACCCCTGACCTCATGCCCGCCGACATCACCGGTATCGACATAATCGAAGAAGATCAAGATTCCGGTAAACGTATCCACAAATTCATCGACGGTCCACTTTTCGCAAACATGATACTCGCCGACGAAATTAACCGTACTCCGCCCAAAACACAATCGGCATTGCTTGAAGCAATGCAAGAACATCGCGTAACTGTTGGTCGTACTCGGCACGTTTTGCCCGAACCGTTTTTCGTCCTCGCAACACAAAATCCCATCGAGCAAGAAGGAACTTATCCATTGCCCGAAGCACAACAAGATCGATTCATGTTCAAAATTTTCGTCAACTACCCAACCTTCGACGAAGAACTCGAAATAGTACGAAAAACAACCTCACTCGAAACAGATAATATACAACCCGTACTCGAATCAAACGAAATCACTGCCTTGCAAAAAATTGTAAGGCAAGTGCTGGTAAGTGAACACGTCTTGCGTTATACATTGTCGCTCGTGCGACAAACTCGCATCGATCAAAAAAAAGGCATACCGGAAATCGTTCAAGAATATGTTGCGTGGGGTGCAGGACCGCGTGCTGTTCAATATTTGATTTTAGGCGGTAAGGCAAGAGCGTTGTTGAATGGTCGTACTTACGTGATGTGTGAGGATATTCAGAAACTTGTGAAGCCAATTTTGCGGCATAGGTTGGTGATGAGTTTTCTTGCGGAGAGTGAAAATTTCACCGCTGACATGTTGATCGAAAAACTAATAGAAGTAACCCCCATCCGCGAAGATGAACTCGTCAGAGACCCAAGATTCCAAAGCCTATTCACGTCATAAAAAAAATTGATGAGTGATAATAATTTTTTTCATCCTGAAACGTTGAAGCGAATTTCGCGTCTTGATTTGCGTGCGCGTCATGTTGTTGACGGCTTTTTGAGCGGTATGCACAAGTCGCGGCATTTCGGTAACTCCGTTGAGTTTAGACAACATCGCCAGTATGTTGTGGGCGATGATTTGCGCAGTGTTGACTGGAAGATTTGGGCAAAGCAAGACAGATTGTATGTGAAGCAATATGAGGTTGACACTAATATGCGGGTCACTTTGTTGGTTGATGTGTCGCAGAGTATGCGGTTTAGCGGAAGCGGCGCAATGAATAAATACGAATACGCTTGTACCGTTGCGGCATCTTTGGCGTACCTTGCAATCAAACAACAAGACATGGTAGGGTGCATCACTTTTGACAAAGACACACGAAGCATTTTACCGCCGAGAATGAAACAATCGCATCTTGTTGCCGTTTCTGATGTGATGTCCCGTTTTGCGCCGGAAAAAGAGGCAGGTGTCGGCGCGTCGAATAATTCTGATAAGGACAAAGGCAAGATGGATATTGCGGAGTTGCTCGAAAATGTAAAAGGTTCGCAACCCGACATCGGTAACGCAATGCGCAACGCGGCAGAGGCAATTCGATCTAACAGTCTTGTTGTGATATTTTCTGATTTATTGATGCAGCGTGACGGTTTTTTCAAGGGGTTGCGATATTTACGGAGTCGTGGTCATGATGTGATTGTGTTGCATATTATGGACGATTTGGAGATTGATTTTACGTTCAAGGGACCGACGCGGTTTGAGGGTTTAGAGCTTCCGTTGCAAATCAGGTGTGATCCTCGAATGTTGCGTGATGGTTATGTCAAGGCAGTAAACGAATACCTTGAAGAAGTGCAACATGGTTGTTCAAAATTGATGTGTGATTATTCGCTTTTTCGCACCAGTATTCCGCTGGATGCCGCGATTGCCGCGTACCTAAGCCGCCGCAACACTCTTGCCCGCAGCTCAAATTCCATCCGCCGATAGAAAATAAAAAAGTGGTGAGTGTCTAGGTAGTGTTGACGCTAATTTTTAGATAGACGGCGATGTTTGCGATTGCGATAAAAGCGTTATAGGTATCATCAAGTTTGTCGTATCGGGTGAACACTCGGCGGAACTCCTTGATT
>JAIRYX010000015.1 GCA_031267635.1 Planctomycetaceae bacterium | reverse complement strand
GGCTTACCAAAAGGCGAGTACAAAGTCTATATCCAAGCGGTTCAAGTTGAACTCCAAATGGGAGCCGACAAGAACGGCGACGGCGAACCGGATATCATCGGACGCAAAGAAACGCCGCTGATTGCGAAGAAATACGCGAACCCGGACACGAGCGAGTTGACGTTCACTGTTGATGGTAAAACAAAGGTGTTCGATGTCAAGGTTGAACGCTATGCGGCAACAGAGAAAAAATAGAGCGTAATGTTCATGACCGCAGGAGGATATCCTGCGGTTGATATGAAAACGTTCAAATATTATACTCAAGCTGTTTTAAAATTCCCTGCTTATTTTTCATTTGGGGAAGTCGGTTGAATCAAAGGGGAAATTGGAGCAATGGGAATAAAAAACCTCATTTCCACCTAGTTTTCCAAACAAAACAACCTCAGTAGCAACGATTTTCCCCCAAAAAATAAACCTCATTACCTCATTGATATTTGGGTTGGAATGAGGTAATGAGGTTGTTTTGTTCGGAAAATTAGGTGGAAATGAGGTTTGTGCGGAGTAATCTCCCCCAAAAACGAAATAACCAGAAAAATTTAAACACACCTTGAAAGCACTGGCCCATAAGGACGCATAGTTGGTGCGATTCGGGCTACTAAGGGAAACTCGATAAATAAGAGCTGTAAGGGTAAAGTTTTTCGGGTAACCGGTCAATGAAGACGTCGCCATTAAGATTGCTACCCAGAGGCATACGGTTTTTAGAACCTTTTTACCACGCCTCTGGTTCATCTTGCGGGACTTGCCGCGCGTTCTACCTTTGGTTAAAATAATGAAATATAGTATTTTTGCCGAAGTTATAATAAAAAAAAATGAAGCGTCTTCTTGATTATTTTATTTACCTGTTCGTTCGCGTGTTAATTTGCATTACGCAATCGCTGTCGCCGGAGACTGGATTTTTTCTGGCGCGGCAATTCGCGTTTTTCTTTACGCATATTCTTCCGATTCGTCGGCGATTGATTCGTGAAAATCTTGCGGTTGCTTTTCCCAAACTTCCGCACGACGAACGCGAAACGCTGGTTTACCGGATGTGGGAACATCTTTTTTTGCTCGTAATTGAAGTCGCGCACATTCCGCGCCGGATTCACGCAACCAATTGGCGGGATTATATTGAGCTTGTCAACACGGACAAAGTCGGAAAGGTATTGCACAACGACCGCCCGCTCATCATGGTAACAGGGCATTTCGGAAATTTCGAGGCGGGCGGTTATCTTCTCGGCATACTTGGTTATCCGAGCTATTCCGTCGCCCGCAAACTCGATAATCCGTATCTCGACAAATTTATTCGAACATTTCGCGAGGCGTCGGGGCAGTTTCTTATTCCGAAAAACGATGGTTACGATCAGATTCTCAAAGTGTTGGAACGGCGGGATTTGATGGCATTTCTTGTGGATCAATCGGCGGGACCGAAAGGTTGTTGGGTTGATTTTTTCGGCAAACCCGCTTCAACATACAAAGCAATTGCATTGCTGAGTTTGCAATATGACGCCCCGATTGTCGTTTGTTACGCGGCGCGGCGCGACAACCATCCGTTACATTTTGAGATGACGATTGCCGACATGCTCGACCCGCACGAACATGTCGAAGCTCTAACGGTCAAAGAAATCACGCAATGGTACACGCATGTTCTCGAAGACGGTATCCGCCGCCATCCCGAACAATACTGGTGGGTGCATCGGCGATGGAAAGATTATCCGAAAGGTGAAAGAATGAGAAAAACGAATTCCAACAGTCAATAAACTTTAAAATCCTCATTTTTTTGTTTATTCCGTATTTTGGGGAGGGATTGATTTATAAAATACTGTAACTATTCAGTTGCCCAGTGCGGACGTATTTGGCTTGAGCAACTGACGCCATAGTGTTCTATTGCGTTTTCAAATATTGTCTCCCCAAAAACGAAATAATCACAAATCTCTACGAATGATACCAGACTTACAGCTTTTATCCTATTACCTCTCTTTCGCTCGATTAACAACCGCATCAAAAACAATAGGAAAATTTTCAAGAAAATTTTAAAATATCCCACATTCCCCTTTAAAGGTTACACACCCTAGTGTATAATAACAATCAACAAACGTTAATTGTTAGACAAAAATTAACAGTAATTTTTGTCATTCCATTTCCCCAAAAAACTAAAATTAAGGAGTTTCAGCGATGAAAACATTGAACAAAGCGTTTAATTTTTTTGAATCATGCCAGAATATGTCGGGGGGGGGGGGGGTACATAAAATGGGCAACTTGTCCTATTTTACGTGCGATTTCCCTCTTTTTTGCCCGCGCTATTGCGTGCATTTCTGCCCGATTTGGAAAACGACCTTCGGTTCGAAGTGCGTTCACTCTGGTCGAACTTTTAGTGGTGATTGCGATCATTGGAATTTTGATCGCGTTACTGTTACCTGCCGTTCAAGCCGCGCGAGAAGCGGCAAGACGAATGCAGTGTGGCAATAACCTCAAGCAAACCGGGCTGGCTGTTCACAATTTTCTCAGCACCCGTGATGGTTTACCGCCGATTTCTCTTGGAACGGCGCGTGCCACATCTTTTGTAGTGCTCTACCCGTATATTGAGCAGCAGAGTCTGTACGATACTCTTCTTTCGACGGCTCAACCGACGGAGTGGAACAATAATGACGGTGATTCTTGGCTCAAGACGGATAACAATTGGTGGAACAACGGTCTGACTGCCGAGCAAAGAAGCGGATTCGGTTCCGTAACAGCGTACGTCTGTCCATCACGTCGCAGCAAAGGTCCGTATTATACAAGCTCTGATTACGATCTTAATGGTCCTCTTTCCGACTATGCCGCCGTAATCCGTTATCAGTACGACAACACGGATAATGCCAATTGGCAGCGTTGGAGTGAGTATTACAGTCCCAGTCAGCGTTTTGACCGTCATCACGGTCCGCTCCGCTGCACCAACCGTCAGGGGGATGCCATTCAATCTTGGACGCCAAGAGACGGAATCTCTTGGTGGAGCGACGGAACAAGCAATCAGATTGTCTATGGTGAAAAACATGTTCCAGCCAAACATGTCGGCACATGTAGTTCTTCCGCCCAAAGCTGGGACTGCACGTACATTACCGCCTCCGGCGATCAGGGATCAGCACGTAACTTTAATGCAGGACGCCCGATTCATCCGGCAACTGCGGAAGGATCTCCGGAACCGATCACACGGTCGTCTAAAGAGTTCAACGATCAGGAATATCCTCGTAGGGATAATCTTTATTCCTTCGGTTCCGCTCACACCGGCATTTGTCAATTCCTTGTCGGAGATGGCTCTGTTGCCACAATCAGCGTGACAACTTCCCGTGCAATCATGGTCGCGCTGGCGGATGCTACCGATGGCGTATCGGTTTCTATCCCGTAGTTTTTCGCAGTATGAATACAATTACACGCATTCGTTAGCCCCGCAGTGTACTGCGGGCGGGGCGTGTATAATGACGCCCTTACAATCGGCTCGTTCGCAAGGTCAGTTAGACATACGTTAGGGAACTTCTGGTATGATCAACTATTCCGACAAGTGTGAAAAACTTTATTTTTAGCAAATTCTACCGTTAAAAGTAGGACTTACGAATACTTTGAGGATGTTTTAGCAGTTCCCATTAATGGAACGCAATCCTACAATTGCGGCTCTGGAAAAAAAAATTTTGATAACTTAATTTTCACGTAAATTTCTATGTTTGGAGAATGTTTTATGAAAAACAGGATGTTCATGTTATTGGGTGTGTTGTGTGTATTTGTGATTGCCGGTTGTGGGAAAAATGTAAAAGTCACTGGGAAAGTGACGTTTTCCGACGGCTCTCCGCTCACCGTTGGAACGATCTATTTTACCAATGGAACCGTTTCCGCTTATGGAAAAATCAATGGAAACGGGGCATATAAACTCGGTATGATTAAAGAAGGAGACGGCATTCCGCCGGGAAGTTACCAGATTTATTTTACCGGTGCGACTCAACCGTCGGGCGATCCGAAACTGCAGCAAACGGACGAAGATGGGAAACCTTATGCTCCGCAGGTGTTGGTGATTGCTCCCAAATATTCTACACCAGAAAAAAGCGGTTTAAGCTGTGAGGTAAAAGGCGTTATGAAACATGATATTACCATTGAGAAACCGGGACCGAATTATAAACCGGTCTTTTCCAAAGGCGATCCGGGGAAAAGCTGATACTCTGCTTGCGCAGGCATTTCTTCATGTTTTTTTAACTATTCAGTTGCCCAACCCAAATACATTCGCACGGCAACTGGGTAACTCCAGTCAATTTTACCGGAAGATATTATTATTGCCGCCCTTATTTATCAAGTTTCCCTTAGTAGCCCGAATGACGCCCAAATTATGCGCGCCCTTATTCCCTTATTTTTCGTGCGTAATCCATCATCTAAAACATAAAGGCATAAGGGTACGTTTGGGGAGATTTGTTGGCTACTAAGGGGATTTTATAAATCAAGGGCTGAATAAATGATACTTTCCGGTACAATTGACTGTAGTACAAAGTCACGCAATTTCACTTGACATTTTTTAACGTCAAATTACCTATACATTTGACATTTTTCATATCAAGGGAAATTGAAGAAATTTACCTACCCGGAATGCTCACTTGTTTCTCAGTAGCGTTCTCATTTTGTGTCACACCGTATCAATTCGCATGCGACATTCCGGTAGCGAGTCGAGAAAGCGGCGACCATAATTTTTCGTATGGATGCGCGGGTCGAGGACGACGATGATTCCGTGGTCGGTTTTCGTGCGGATTAAGCGTCCGAATCCTTGTTTGAATTTGAGAATCGCGCTTGGAAGTTGAAAATCATTGAACGGGTTGCCGCCCGATTCTTCAATCGCTTCGAGTTTTGCTTCAATGAGCGGCTGTCCCGGCACAAGAAACGGCAATTTCGTGATAATAACGTTTTGCAAAGCGTCGCCCGGCACGTCAACGCCTTGCCAAAAACTATCCGTGCCGAACAGAACGCTCCGTTTTTTCTCCCGAAACTGCGCTACCATTTGCGAACGCGGAAGCCCGTCGCCTTGCGTGAGAAGCGGCATATTTTGTTCCGCCAGCCAAGGAAGAATGCTTGCCGCCGCTTTTTTTAGCTGCGAGTAACTCGTAAACAAAACAAAAGCGTGTCCGTCCGTTTCCGTTAGATAACGCTGCAGCATCCGATTAAGTTGCCGCGAGAGTTCGCGTTCCGGCGCGTCGGGCGGCAACATTCCTTTGACCAAGACAAGCGTTGCCTGTTTGCAGTAATCAAACGGACTGCCGATCTGTTCCGTCGGCACATCGGTCAAGCCAATCCGCGACTTGAAAAATAAAAACGGATTCGCCGTTCCATTCAACGCGGATATTTTCGCCGCCTTGTCCGCTATCTTGTTCGCCGTCTTGAAACTTTGCGGCAGCGACGCAAGATAACGCCCCGTCGAAAGCGTCGCGCTGGTCATAATCACCGACGTGACCGCGTTAAAGAGATGTTCACGCAGAATCGGTCCGACATGAACCGGTGCGGCTTCCAGCATAATCCGCGTCCGTCCTCGCTGCGACGTTGTTTTTTCAATCCAATACACAAGCGAATCATCCGATTGATGAAGCCACAAATCTATGGTCGTTCCCAGCGTAATGATTTTATTTCTCGCAGCGGTGAGTTCTTGTTTGAGGTCTTGGCTTGGTACTTTGTCGATACAATCACGAAGACGCGCCGAAAGTTTCCGCAATCCTTCCGTCAGCGGATTGTTGACGATTCCCGGCTCATGTACACGTCCGTTGCTGTTCGGACGTTGCGCGAGCCAATCGGAAATCGACTCAAAAAGATCTGCGGCGCGGCTTTGGCATTCCGCAACCGCTTCTTGCGACGGAACGTGAGTCGCTTGCGCAAGCGCGCCGCGTCCGTTATGCTCGTTGTACAATTTATTGAGAAGGTAATCGACTTGCCCCTGCGTGACTGTTACGCCGAGGTGATCTGCGGCGGCTTGTTCCATCGTGTGCGCCTCGTCGAACACCAGTGCGTCGTAAACCGGCAAAATACATCCGCCTTGCCGCCGTACTGCAAGATCGCTGAACAAAATCGCGTGATTGACAATAATAATTTGCGAGTTGGCAATCCGCCGCCGCGCTTGTTGATAAAAACATTGTTTCTCAAACTTACATTGTTTGCCAAAACAATTTCCCATTTCACAATTGACGTCGTCCCAAACGTCCATCTTCGGCTGCGGCGCAAGATCGGACAACGAACCGTCGCTCGTCTTTTTTGCCCAAAGATTGATTCGTACCAATTCGTCCGCCTCGTCATCGGCGAATATCGACATCGTTCGTTTCGCGGCGTTTTCGAGCCGCCGAAGACAAACGTAATTCGAGCGTCCTTTGACTAACACCGCGCTAAATTCGTAAGGAAGAATCGCGTTGAGAAATGGAATATCTTTGTTGATTAACTGTTCTTGCAAACTAATCGTATGCGTCGAAACAACAATCCGCCGTAATCCTTTTTTTCGCGTTTTTTCGAGTTCGGCAATTTTATCAAGATCGGCGTTCACCGCGTCGATTTCCTCTTCGCCGCCCGCTCCGTCTAACCTGCCGCCTGAACCACCGTCCGAACCGCCATCCAAAGAACCGCCATCCAAAGAACCGCCGTGATGTTCCGCGCGGCGATGTTCGTCGCGCAGTTGTTCTTCGACCGCATAAAGAATCGCCGGCACAAGATACGCAAAACTTTTCCCGACTCCTGTTCCCGCTTCGACCACAAGATGCGTTTCTTCGCGCAACGCCGTTTCGACCGCACAGGACATTTCAAATTGTTCCTGCCGATGTTCGTAATTCGGCAACCGCCGAGCAATCACTCCGCTGGGAGAAAGCGCCTCATGAATTGTAAGCACAATAAAAGTAAAAGGGTAAAAATGCGTCTGAACTTTGATGTTTCTGCTCTTTATTGATTGACAGAACGATAACACTCTGCTTATTTCGTTTTTTGGGGACAACATTTGAAAACACAATAGAAAACTATGGCGTCAGTTGCCGTGCGGATTTATTTGGCTTGGGCAACGGAATAGTTACTGTATTTTATAAATCAATCCCTCTCCAAAATGTGAAATAAGCAGACAAAACTTTCGCTTGTTTGGGATTCTTGGAAGATAGTTTGAAATTTGTAAACCCACGAATCGTAAAAGTATACTCAATATACTGCGAAAGACAAGGACTTGACGCTATCTAACGTTCCGCGCGCAACTATTTGATTGTTCGGCGGAACTTCCCAATAATACAAGAAAACCAAAGCTCACACTGCTGTCATTTGATTCACGAGATTGCTCAGTTCGTTGACCGCTTTGTTGAGTTCGGAAGCGGAACCGGCGGTTTGGCGGGCGGCGTCGGAGTTTTGTTGAGTTACGGAACTGACGTTTTTCAAACCGGAATCGACTTTACAAACGTTTTGCGTTTGCGTATCCGACGACGCGGCGATTTCTGATATCAAGTTCGTCGTTTGCGAAATCAGTTCCGCAATTTCATTCAACGCACCGGCAGTTTGACTGACAATCTCAACGCCTTCTTTGATTTTCATGTTGTTATGTTTAATCATATCTTCCGTTTCGTGCGCCGCTTTTGCGCTTCGTGCGGCAAGATTCCGCACTTCTTCCGCCACGACCGAAAATCCCTTACCGTGCATTCCGGCGCGCGCCGCTTCAACCGCCGCATTTAACGCCAGCAAATTTGTTTGAAACGCGATTTCATCAATCGACTTAACCACTTGCTGCGTATTGCGGGCGTTTTCGCTAATCTGCTGCATCGAATAAACCATTTGTTTCATCTGCTTTTGACCTTCCGCCGCCGCGTTGACTACGTCTTGCGTGATCCGGTTCGCGTCTTGCGCACGCGACGCGTTGTTTGCCGCCGTATTGCTCATATCGCTGATCATTGCGGAAATCGTGTTCAACGAATCCGCCTGCTGTTCCGCGCCGCGCGAAAGATGCGTCGCGTCGGACGTAATTTCCGACGTTTCATGACTCGTGACGTCAACGACACGTTTCACTTGATTGATCATTTTGAAAATCTTTTCACGGTCGGAAACGTCTTGTAAAAATTCGATAAAGCCGATTTGCCGTCCATGTTCGTCGCGGAGAACATCCGCGTAAATTTCCCAAACAGAGTCGTCAAAATGCGTCTTTGTTTGAATTGCGGACGCTGTACTGTTTTCCGCTCCGAATTTTCCGGCAATTTGACGAATATCGTTGTTCCACACTTCCTGCGACGGCTTGCCTAACACGTCTTCCTGCCGTGTTTTCAACAAGCTCAGTGATTTTTTATTCAAAAAGCTGACGTTATAACTATTGTCTAAAACAATAAACGGCGAGTTGGCGGTGTTCAAAATTTGACGATACCAATGGTCTTTGGCACGAATCGAGCGATTGACTTTGCCGGAAAACACAATACCAATGGCGCACGCAATTAACAAAACAAATCCGCCGAGACCAAACGTTTTGAAAAACATCATTTCAACTCGTTTGTTATTGTCGGCGTTCATTTGTTTGGTGCGACGGTCGGATTCCTCAAAAAGCGATTGTCCGATTTTTTGCACGTCTTCCAGCGTTTGTTTCGAGGCGGCAAGAATTTCGTTACGCGCTTTCATCACTTGCTCCATGTCGGCAAGCACAATCACTGTCCATCGGCTCGGCGATTTGCCGAAGGTGACCGGAACGTGATATTTGAGCATGTCTTTTCCGTCTTTACTGAACGCTTTATCACGATAATAACCGCGACGTTCCGTTTTGACCATATCAACCGTTCGTTCCGTATCGGGAAGGTCTCTGATATGTTTCATCAAAAACTGCGAATCAGGATGCGCGGCAATCACGCCTTCCGGCGAAACGAGAATCGCGTAACCGGTGCCGAATGGTTTGTAGGGAGCAAGCATTTCGGAAAGTCCGGTGATCGGAATGTCCGAACCGAACACGCCGAGAAATTCTCCTTCTTCTATAATAGGGATACAAAACGAAGTCATCAGAACCGGCGGCGTAACAGTTTCGTCGAGATACGGCTCCATGATCCATTCTTTTTTCGTCTTTTTCGTCAGCAAATAATAATCTTCCGTCTCGCATTCCTCGACAAGCACGTATTCAAAACGAATATTATCTCCCTCGCGGGTAAACCAAGGAAAATAACGTCCGGTTGGGTTTTGTTCGTCTTTTGTTTTACTGAGATCCACGTCAATATAATCTTTATCTTTTTGGTCGTATGCTTCCGGTTCCCACGCGCTCCAAACGGCAAAGTATTCCGGATTTTGGGAAATAAAATACTTAATCATCTGGTCGGAAATCGTGCGATTCGGATCGTGTCCGAGTTTTTTTTCTTCCTGACGGTAACTCACGAGGAAATCCGTTGCTGTCCGCGTGTTCGCAAAACTTGTTTCGAGCTTTGTCCGAAGATCATTAGCAACCGTCTCGCCGACAAGACACATTTGCTCTTCTCCCATTTGAGTCGCAATATCTTCCGTTTCATGTCCCATCACTCCGATTCGGTCGAGCATGGATTGATTTTTCAGTTGCACAAAATCAATCGTCGACAGAAACTCCTCGTGGATGTCTTGCGTCGTCGCTTTCATTTCATTGAGAAAAACAAAAGTTAATACCCCGACTATCGCAAAGGAAAGTCCCACAAATCCGATAATTAAAAGACGTCCGATCTTCATTTTTGTCAGCTTTTTTGAGTGTTTTTGAGTAATACGATATTTTGAGACTGTAGCTCTTTTCATTTATATAGGTTATAAATTCAGCACGAAAAAGAAAAAAAAAGACAGTCTTTATTGATTATGATGACAATCTCGCGTTTGTAACGTTTATGATAAAGAAATTGCGTATAATGAAAGTGTCTTTTTATACAGACAAGAATCGATGCTAGAAGTCTATGAAGCTATGTTGCTTATTTCACATTTTGGAGAGGGGTTGATTTATAAAATACTGTAACTATTCAGCGGCGCAACCCAAATAAATCCGCACGGCAACTGGCAACTACAGTCAAATTTACCGGAAAATATCACTATTTCAGCCCTTATTTATAAAATTCCCTTATACGAGCAAATAATATTGTCACCTCTTTGTAATGACTCAATTCGGTGTGTAGATACAAAAGTTGAGGCGAAGTGCCTTTTCTCTGACACAAATTGTTCCACGCCCAAAATTGATTGTTGCGCGGTAGATCATCCCAGCCGTTGCGATTAATTCTTATGAATTTGCTTAATAAACCAATAACCGATAATCGCCAAGCATACGTTTCCAATCCAAACAAAAACGGGCGGAAGCGTACCGTTTTTTGCACCATCGGTTCCATACGTAAGCAAAGGATAATAAATAGCTAAAATCGGCAAAAAACATATAAAAAAACTGGAAAAAACGTCCGCACGTTGCAATTTAATCGCTAACGGAATGCCGAGCCAAACGAAAAAAAAGCAACTGAAACCGTTTGCCCAACGCCGATTCGGTTCGGTGTGAAGACGGTTATATCTCGAAAGTGCGCTGTTCATTTCCGCCTCGTAACGTAACTGATTGTGCGACGCAACTTCCGTGTCGCCCGTGAGTAACGAAAATGCGGTCATCGACGCGATTTTCTTTTGAGTTATGTCAATCCGTTTTAAACATTTTTCAATCTGCTCCGAAATATTATTCAAAGGAATGTCAGATGGGCTTTGCGTGTCTCTATTTTCTTGTGGTTGACCGGGAATCGGAAAATCTGGGGATTTCCATTCCCGCGCGGTAATTTTTGTTGTTCCGTCTTCACCGTAAAGGTTCAAACAACGAATCGAAAACGTTCCTTTTGCGTAATCCACGAGAATTTCCGCCTCGTCCATCTTGATCGTTCTTTGCTCTTTATGCAGCGTAATTTCAGGATGAACCAGTTTTTTTCCTTCAACACGTTCGACTTTGATTTCACAAGTATCGTTTTCTATGTTTTGTGCAAAACGCCCGTCTTTCTCAAGTTTTGAATAAATCATGTCTTCGAGCGAATAATAAATGACTCGCGTAAGACCGGAACGCCCCCACGTTACCGCAAAATCATTAAGCCAAACACAAAGGAAACTGAACACAATCGCAACAATCAAAACAGGCCAAATCAACCGCCAAGGCGAAATGCCCAACGCTTTTGCGGCGATAATTTCGTTAGAACCTGCCATCCGTGAAAAAGAAATCGTAGTCGCCAACAACAATGTCATTGGAATCGCCAACCGCAACGCCTCCGGCAACGCAAACGGAACAAGCTGAATTGCATGTTGAAACGGCACGCCAACTTGCATCGCTTTATTAACCACAATAATTAACACCAGCATTACTGTAATCAAAAGCAGCGACGCAAAAAATAATTTCAAAATGTCAAAGATGATATAACGGATGAACACGGTTTTGATTGCCTCTAGTCGAATTTAGTTAAGGTAGTTTCCCAGTTTTTCGTGTCGAAGTCAAGAGCAATTTCCTGCGATTCTCTTGAAACTTTGCGAGGTTTTGGTAAATTGTGAAAAATGAAAGTCTTATTCTCTCATGTTACGTATGAGGTCTGTGTAAGTACTTTCCATTGTAATTGTCCGCATCTTTTTGTAAAATGATCCGTGTATTTTTTTAGAAGGTAGCGATATTAGTTGCCCGAACGGCTTTATTATTGCAGCCCTTATTTATCAAGTTTCCCTTAGTAGCCAACACAGTCCTCAAAACGCGTTCTTATGCCCTTCTTATTTTTGAGATATACTTCTTGCAATTGAAATTTCGGTTTTCACTGGCGTCGTTATACCGTAAAATCCGGTTTGATCTCCATTCATAAAACCGAAAACTCAAGTGCAATGAGTATAATGGATTTTTATCAAAACAATTGAACGAAAAATAAGGGCGGCAATAATAATATTTTCCAATAAAATGACGGCAACTGAATAGTTACAAAAAACCAACGGACAGTGACTTAATTTAAAAAACTTATTTGCGTAACATGAGTTATTATTTAATGTGGTGATTATTGCTTGCAAAGTTCACAAATAAAAATCTTTGCGAGAAATGCAACAATCCCAATAATGACACATAAAACATCAACCATAATTTTTAACTTCGATGCGATTAAAATTGATTGCTTGTGAGATTTTGTTTCGTGAATTAAGTTATTTTGCCGCGAAATCACCGCATCGAGTTGATGTGACGTTTTTAACAAAAGGATTGCACGACGTCGGTAAACCGAAGATGTTTCGGGAGCTAGACAGGGTTCTTGATACGGTGGAACCGTCGGAATACGATGCGGTGTTATTGGGTTACGCGCTCTGCAATGGCGGTATTGTCGGTCTGACGCCACGAGGAAACATTCCAATTGTCGTGCCGCGAGCGCACGACTGTATTACGTTGTTTCTCGGCGACCGAAACAAATATGAAGAGTATTTTTTCAGTCATCCCGGTACTTATTTTAAAACGATCGGATGGCTGGAACGCGGCGATCATCTTGTCCAACAGAATCCGCATCCACCGGACATCAACGACGATTCGCCATGTATTCACGATCCGAGAACCGGACAATACATAACGTTTCGGCAGATGGTAGAAAAATACGGTGAAGCGAACGCGCGGTATATTTGGGAACAGCTTGTCGCTATGCCGCATTATCAGCAAATCACGTTTATTGAAACCGGTATCGAACCGAATGAACAATTTCTTCAACAAGCAAAACGCGAAGCCGCCGAGCGAAATTGGATTTTTGAGACAATTCGCGGCGATTTGCGGCTGTTGCGAAATCTTGTCAACGGCGATTGGAATGACGAAGATTTTCTCATCATTCAACCCGGTCAAAAAATTGACTTTGATTATTCCGGGCAAATCTTAAAAAGTGTTTCGTGGACACAAACATAATCTCTAAAAATTTTTTCGCCGCGAATGTACGAGTTTGACCGGAGTCATGTAGGATTTCGTTTATCGTCTTTTATATTGGAAATTTCGAGTGTCACTGGCGTCGTTATACTAAAGCCGTTTGAAAATTCCCAAAGCCGGAGACGGCAGACCCGGCAATGCAGAGCGTTTGTTCAAGGACAAAAATCGCTGCTTATTTCACATTTTAAGGAGGGATTGACTGATAAAATACTGTAACGATTCAGTTGTTCAAGCCAAATCAATCCGCACGGCAACCGGATAACTACTATAAAGTCACGCAATTTCACTTGGCATTTTTCAACGTAACATACCTATAACTTTGACCTTTTTCATATCAAGGGAAATTGAGGAAATTCGGATTACCATCCAGCCAATCTTATCGGAAAATATTATTATTGCCAGCCCTTATTTATACAATTTCCCTTAGTAGCCCGAAATATCGCGACAATTAAATAAAACACCGAAAACTCCACCATAAAACACAAACATCAAAAAATAAAGAAATGCCGACGCAAGCAGTATTAGGACATTGGGGACAAAATGGACGTTGGGCGTTTGGGAAAACGATACTGGAATTTTGGAAAATTTGTTTCGAGAGGTGATAAATCTTGGGCGGGAGTAATCCGCCTGTACGGATAAATCAATTCCCCAAAAATTCCCGGAGTCGCTTTTGTGTCCCTATTAGAGCTGATAGCCGCGGCGGATAATCTTTGCCAATTCGCGCAACGAACGGAAATAATCCGCGTCGAGCGTCGAATGCGGAACAAGTGTTGCACCAGTGGATTCGGCGATTTTTTCCGCCGCCGAGCGATTAAACTCCGGTTGTACTAAAATGACGCGCACTTGCTCGTCTTTGGCGTCATGAATCCAATCCGCCAGATTTTTCGGAGTCGGCGGCTTTCCCTCGATCTCAATCGCTTTTTGCGTTAATCCAAATTCCTCGCAGAAATAACCGTAAGTCGGATGATACGCATAAACCGTCTTGCCGCGCAACGGATCAAGCATTTCGTGAATTTCCAATTGCAGCGAGGAAATTTCGGCGATAAACGTTTCATAGTTCTCTCGGTACGCCGTTTCGCCGGACGGATCAAGCGAAATCAAAACGTCCCGAATCATTTTCGCTTGCAATTTGACCAACGCAGGACTGACCCAAATATGCGGATCAAGACCATCGTAATCGTGGTCATGCGTGTCCTCGCCGCGGACATCTGCCTCGTGACTTTCATCAGAAAAAGAGACGCGAGCATGTTCGTGACGTTTCTGCGGTTTCAGCATTTCCAGCGGAACCGCTTGGCGAGTGTCCACTCTCTGTAATTTCGGAGCGAATGTTTTCAACCGCGGCAGAAAACTCTCTTCCGCCGGAAATCCAACACGGAAAAACACACGGCAACGTGTTAAACTGCGGATATTTTCCGAAGTCGGCGTGTACGTTTCCGGTTCTTTTCCCGCCGGAACAAGAACCTCCACAACGACACGGTCGCCGCCGATTCGCTCGACAAAGCAACGCTGTGGATCAATAGAAACCATTACTCGCAACTTACCATTCCCGAAACCCGCACGCGGCAAAGACTGTTCATTCCACCGCAGCAAAAAGGCCAAACCGGCAATCATCAAGAAGACAACAACCGTAATAAAGATTTTTTGATTTCGATTCATTGGGATTTCTTTGGACAAGGATTTCAAACAAGGCAAAATTCACACGATTATCAAGATTTATTTTAAGAAAGGATCATTTTTTGTCAATGAAAGGGAGAATGAACTCACATGACGCAAAATCTTGACTCCGCCCGAAACATGACTCTTGCTGGAGTGTCAAAAAAGTTGATTCGATTTCAAGAACTCTTTTTGCGACTTCCGCATATCATTCTCCGATTTGCAAAAACACCTCCGAGATTCGCGTTTGTACACGGGATTTTTCGGGTGTTAGAGATTAGAGAAGCGGCGGGTTCTCTCAGGCATTGCCCTAACTCATTGGAAACAAAGGGCTTGCGGGATGAATTGAAATTCTTGAGAATCGACACTTCGTTGCTAATGATTTCATCTGCCCCCAATGTTCCGACTGTTCCGTTTGTCCTTTTGAAATATGGGGCAAATTAGGCGGATTTGGTGTTTTAGATAGAATTTTTGATCAAGAGATCGCTGTTTGTTGTTTTCTTATGCCGCAGATGCAAGTCGGAAAGTCGGCGATTGGCGTTGGACGCTCTCTGAATCATCCTGTTTCAGGCGGAATAGAGACTCTGCGTAATATGAGTTGCCCAGTTGTTGTGCGGATTTATTGGGGTGGGCAATTGAATCGCTACGTTGTTTCGGTTCTTCTCATTACTTTGGGGACTTGATTTTTTTCTTGCGGCGCGTTTCGGCGATTTATCTTTCAAACCCCATGTTAAACGTGAACAATTGTTCGACGTCGCCGGTGTTGCTGTTGACGGGGAACGCGAAGTCAAACGCAATCGGCACCGGTCCCATCATTGGAATATTCAGGCGGAAGCCAAAGCCCGGCGCGATGCGGTATTTGTTTTCCCATTTACCAATCGACGCCTCCACCGTTCCGGTATCAACAAAGGCAACGCCGCGTATGTTGTCGTCTGCGGAAATCGGGAAGGAAATCTCTGCGGAATTGTAGAACTCAAAATTTCCGCCGACGCCCACCGAAACAAGACTTCCGCTGCTGGACAACGCATAGAGACGCGGCGTAATGCTACGGTATTCGTAGCCGCGAATGGTCGAGAAACCGCCCGCGTAGTAACGTTCATAAATCGGCGTGTTTTTTTCCGTCAAATTCGCAACGCTTCGAAGCCCAAGCACGATGGGACCTGACCTATCCGGTCGTCGCCACAGGGTGAAATACTTCCTCGCGTCATATCCGCCGCGAACAAAACGGCTTGTCCCAAGAACCTGTTCCGCGCTTACGGTCAGCATTCCGCCGTGCGTCGGCAAGATGAAACTGTTTCGCGTGTCATACGTTCCTGAAATCCCAAAGGAGTATTGAGAGTTTCTTCCCAGCACGTTCATTAAGTCTGGGATCGGGTAAATCGGGTCATAGATTTTGATGTTCGCGCCGTTGAATGTCAGTTTGGTACTGAATTGATCCGTCCACATCCGACCAATCGACGCGCCGCCGCCAATGCGATGTTCCCGCCACTCGTCATAATACCGCGTGTAATAAAAACCGTTCAAGCCGAGCGATAGCATTGTGTTAAAAAGATACGGCTCTTGGAACGATACTTGGTAGCGTTGGTAATTTTCACTCGGCACCGCTTCAATCATAAACCGCTGACCGCCGCCGCGAAAGGCGTTTCTCCAACCGGCAACCGTAAACGGGTTGGTCGGCAATCTTCGCCAGTCGAAGTTTCGTTCTTCGAGCGCCACACGTCCGAACAAACCGCTATCAGAATTAACGCCGACGCTCAACGTGACATTGCCGGTACGTCCATCCTGTACCTTGACCACCGCGTTGCCGTAAGAGACGTCGCCCAGTCCGTTGCCCGGGCGTGTGATACTTCCCGGCGCGCCCGGTACTCCGAAATTCGGATCGCCGGGATACGACGCCATGCCCGACGTTTGAGCGATTGAGCCGTAACCGTTGTCTCCGAAATATTCATAAGGACTGGAAACCGCCGGAATCACCGGATTCGCGGAATCATACCAATCGTTTGTTGGATTCCCATTTACGTTATCGGAAAACGAAGCGTAAGGAGAATCCGGCGGCGTCAAAAGCGAGCCGGTGCTGTTGTATTCGTTGTTTGTCAAAGGAAGCGACGGCGCGGGTTGTTCGTCGTAACCGCCGAAAAAACCGAACGACGGTGTTGTTCCATCCGCGTTGGTTGAAACGGAAAGTCCTTGCGTCGTTCCGGCTTGAACTGTTCCGTTGGGATAGCCCGCTGACAGATTCGGCGCCGTTGGATATGCCGTTGATGGACTTGTGATTGCGGGCGTTTGATATTGTTCGGGAACTGTGTAACTTCCTTGCTGAACGTTCGGTGCGGCGGTTGTTTGATTCGCTTGCGGATTGTACGGTTGCGTTCCGTAAACCGACGAAGGCGATACGACCAGAGTTTCCTGCGGATAATTCGTTTGATAATATTGTTGTTGCGGAACGATTCTTTCCTTCGGCGAATCGGGACTTTGCCCGCGTATCATCTCTAAATCTTCCAAATCGCGTTCCCGTTCTTCGTCCAACGTTTTCCCGTTGTCGTTGAGCGGCACGATTTCAATGGTCGGCGGATGGTCTTTGTTGTCGAGGAAATCTTCACGCCGCAAAGAATCTTGCGCGCGACTAATCACGTTCCTTGATGGAACGCTGCCCGGTATCAAGCCGTGAAAGCGTTTGAGAATCGTGGTGGTCTTCGTGTGCGATTCATTCAGAAAATCAACGTAAATCGAATTGATGACAACCAGCTTGTCTTCCTGAATCGCGTAAACAATATCTATCTTTCCGTCTTCGAGGAAGCGGACGTTTTCTTTGACTTTTGCGTAAAGGTATCCTTTGTCGCCGTAAAGTTTTTCCATTGATCGACGATCATCCAACATCAGATCGTGCAAATAATAATCGCCCGATTCCAGTTTAAAGTTTTTGCGAAGTTGCTCCTGCGTATAAAGATCGTTGCCGATGATTTTAATGTCGTTGATTTTATAGCGTTGTCCTTCGGAAACAATAAATTTCACGTTGATCCATGTTCCCGGCTCAGACAATCCGAAATAGCCGTTTCCTTCCTCGAAATCACGGTCAACCTGAATATCGAAAAAACCGTACCGATTGTAAAACGACATCAATTTTTCTACGTCGGAATCTAATTTTTCGCGAGTAAATTCGCCGCCGATGTAATACAAAATTCCCGGCTTACTCTCGACAAACGTTTTGAGACGTTGCTGCGACAAAAAACGCGCGCCGATAAATTGCGTATGAAGAATTCGTTGTTTTCCGCCTTCGTTGATGATAAAAACAGCGTTTCTATCGTAGGAACGGTCGCCCGACGCGATATAAACGTTGACTCGTTCGAAACCTTCGGTGCGGTAAAACGATTCGATTTTGTCTTTCGCTTGCAAAACAAGCATGCTGTCCACAGGGTCGCCTGCCTTGATTCCCGCTTCTTCCAGCAATTTGGCTCGCGTGATTTTTCGATTGCCGACAAATTTGACCGAATAAAACACCGGACGCTCCACCAACTCGAAAATCACGGCAACGCCTCCCGCCTTGCGCTGGATTTTCGGATTCACCGACGCGAAACTTCCTGTCTCCCGTAATTTTCTTGCGTCTTCTTGAACGATTTGACTTTGAAACGGATAGCCGGTGATCGTTTTGATTTTGTTGCGGATCGAATGTTCCGGCACTTGTCCGTTTCCTTCGATAATCACTTCCAACACCGAAAGATTTTCCAGTTCCTGTGAATTTGGTTGTTGCGATAGCGTATCGACACTTTGACTGCCCGGATATTTTTCCTCGCTACCGTGGTAAGCGCCAAGCACGCCAACATTTTCCAGATTCGTATTTTGATTTTGTGAAAGCTGTTCTATTTGCATTCCGCGTTGCGTTTGCATAATGTCGCTGAAATCATTGTGTTCGCTCTGCGATCCTGCCAGCGATCTTTCCGATCTCACTCCGAATTGCTGCGACGGATTTGTCGTCGTGTTCATTTGCGATTGAAGTTGCCGGATTTCGTTGCCGGATTCGACAGGGCGCGCTTCGTCCAAATTAGTCGGAACCATCGCGGAATTAGTGTTACGAAACGTCTGCATTTGCAACGACGGATTGCTTGTTTGCATATTATTTAAAGCCGCTTCAACTTCACCATCGAACACAGGATTGCTGTCCTGCAAACGTTGCGATTCCGGTTGCAAAGATTGAACGGAATTTTGTGATATTGGCGGCATATTGAGGTAAACGGGCTGGCTAGCAGCGTAAGGCGTAAACGTCGGCACAGGTTGCAATGTCGCGGATGGGGATGGTTGCGGCAAAATATATGGCGCAGACAAATCGTACGCGGCAGGATTTTGTGCGATACCTAACCGTGAATGTGCATAAAATACAAGAAATAACAAAATCACTACAGAAAATCGAATAGAGATTTTTCTTTTACACTGTTTTGATTTTTGGAGTAAATGATCTTTTTGAGAGGTCATAAGCCACCGCGTTTTAGGAAATGAAATTGCTCGTTTTTCAAAAAGGAGCGCGGCGGAGAGAATACACAAAAACTTGAGTAAAAACAAGCCGAATTGCCAAAAAAGTTTATTTTTCCCGCCAAATTTCTGTTTTTGGGATTTCTATAGATTTACTTATCTGCTCAATTTGCGCAAAGAACCGAATTGCATCGACCGGATAACCTGCCGTTGGCTTCAAATTGGGCAAAAATTTCTTCCAAAAAAGATTAAATTGTTGCATAGCGAGCTCCCGCAACAGCTTTGCTGTCATTGAGGCAAGTGCGGCTGGGATGTGAGAATCCGCTTTGGACTGAAAGCGAAATTCAATATTTTTATTCAAATGTTGAAAACGATACACGCTGAGCGGCGTTCCTTCCGTGACAATTTCAATTACGCTACAATCGGGAAAAAAATGATAGAGTACGTCAACATAACGATTTCTGCCGCCATGTTTGTCGCAAAGAATTGTAACACGCGATTCCGACAACATTTCGAGAACGGACAAAATGAGTGTCATCGTCACATGCGTCAATAAAGTTGACTTGTTACCTAAAGATTCAAGTAATTCATTGAAAATTTTCGGTGAAATCACCCTTGCTGCAATATTTTTCAAAATAATTTCGGCTTGAAGAAACATTTTTTTGATTTTTTCAACATTTTTTTCAAAAGCCGGGTTATTCAATAACAGGTGATCTTCACAGATAAAAAATTGGCTTTTAGAATTTAGAATTTCATTAACATCTTTGTCTGCAATAGCTTTGAGCAATTCCTGCCAGCTTGTGACAGGTTTGTTAATGATTTGAAAAACAGGAATCAAAGTTTCGAGTAACGTATGAATATTGCCCGATTGACACAATTTTTTAGAATCGCCAATCACAAGAATTTTGTTGCAGTTTTTCAATTCTACTGGAGTGGATGCAATAATATTAGATAAACGATTTTCCAGTTCAAATAAAATGTCTATTTTATCGTAAAAAACTTCCCACGCTGTGCATCCAACCACGAGCGGTCCCAAATTTGGACCATATCCCGCTTCGTCTGTCCCTAAAACATAATTTTTCTGCATAATGATTATTCGTTTTTATTTTATTCGCTTATGTTACGCAGAGTCAATTTTACCGGAAAATATTATTATTACCGCCCTTATTTATCAAAGTTCCCTTAAGATTGTTGCCAAGCGGCTTTGGGCAACTGAATAGTTACGAATTTCTCTTCATGTTTCATTCCCTCAATGAACCAACGTATTTTCGGCAACACCGGAGTCGTTTTTTTTCAATATAATTTTTTGAATCAACTCGTCCAGATGTTCCATTGGTTTTAAAACCGCTTTTGTGTAAGAATCGGCGTAATTTTTGAATGTAACCAAATCAGAGCCAGTATCTAAAAACAAAGGGATTTCCTCGCCGCGTATTTGTTTTGCCATCGCTTCTACGGCGGCATAACCGGTATAAACTTTTCGGGAAACAACAAGTGCGTCCACTTTCAGCGACAAGATGCCCGATACGAGTTCGTCTTCGGTTCCAAATGCGACAAAGCGGATTTTTCCGGCAAGATTCATCGCTTGGAGTGCGTGCAACATATTGACGCCCGTTTGACCATGCGAAACAAAAATTCCGTCAATTTTCAATTGGTCGCCGTGAAAAAATAATCGGAGCAAATTTTCCGCTTTTTCTTGAGCAAAAGAATCTACTGTTCCTGCATAATATTCCGAATTAACAACTTCCATTTCTGGATAGTTTTTGATTTGCTCGAGAAAACCTTCCTCACGTTTCAAAGTCGATGCGGAAAGCGAGCTGTGCCGCAAAACAATGACTTTTCCTTTTTTGTGAAGAATTGTTGCCATTTGGTCGGCGGCAAATTTTCCAGCAGAAAAATCATCCGAAGCTATCATGGGAACATGATTTTCATTATCAATGATTAAATTTGTATCAAAAAACAAGTACGGAATTTGCAGTTTTTGAGCACGTTGCAACGGTTTTTTTAGCAAAAACTCATCTAACGGTGAAATGATGATGCCGTCAACTTGCCTATCAATAGTTTGATTGAGCAATGAAATTTGTTGCGACACATCTTCGTCGTTTGTCGGTTCCAGCCAAACCAGTTGAATTTGATTTTCTTCCGCCGCCTTTTTGGCGCCAGCCGCCAAAAGCGTTCCGGTATTGTGCTGACCATCAGTGATCATTGCAATAATCGGCTGATTTCCAGATTTTTTAACCATAACGGGCTGGACAGAATCATGTTGCTGACATCCGCAAAAAATGATTACAGTTTCACAAAATAGAATAATTTGCCGATAAATCCGAAATGTTTGACTCATTGAAAAATCTCATCTGTAGGAAATGTAAAGAATTAGGAAAATAATCCATAAATTTCATAAGATTTTTATTCTGTTGTATATTAAGGAATTTTCTAAACCTCAATACTGACAAAAATAGCTTATAAAAAAACCCCGAAAGATAAAAAACTTTCGGGGACTATTCAGAAAAACGTGTTTTTGTTAGCTGTGTCAATCATCAAGCCAAAAAATCAAAATGACCGGATAAAATATCCGTGACTAGCCGAACACACTTTTGTTTTTGTCAAAACATTTTTAGGGCTACTGAATTCAAATAATGATTTTTTACTCGCTAGTTATCAACAAAAAACAAACAAACTCGCTATAAAATCTTACATTTTCTCGCTAAATCCTATGTCAGAAAAAATTAGCGGTGCATCAGTGAAGTTTTCACAATTAACGCCAAACCAAGAACGAAATTCAATGCCGCCAACGCAACGGCACTCGCATCAATTTTTAGAAAAACTTCCGCACTGGGTTAATGAATAGCGTACTAATTTAATTTTAGCACTCACTTTCTAACAACGAATTGTTGCACAAAAGGAAATACAAACACCAAGTACACAATCATTATGGGACGCACTAAAATCAATCAAATAATATTAGCCGCCCCGAACAATCGGTTCTGATCTAGCATACCTCATCACAAGACTCCTTGAAAATGGGACTCACTGTTATTCGGCACAACAAGTGGAGATCAATTTTTCACAAGTTTTTAACCGATTTGCAAAATTAACATCCCCCTAACATTTTTATTTTAGTATGGTCGACAGAAAAAGGCAAGGGAATTTTTTATTTTTTCAATGATTTTTTTAGTTTGTTTTTAAAGGCAATGTCTATATTCTGCCCAAAAACCCCTTTGTCCCTAATATCCCTTTTGAAGTCTAAAAAATATTTTGAATATCTTCAAGAAAATTTCAAAATATCCCACATTCCCCTTTGAAAATCCCGAACCCTGATGTTATACTAGCAACCAACAAAGTGAATTGTTTTAGATAAAAATCACTGTGATTCTTGTCATTCATTTCAAAAAATTTAAAATTAAGGAGTTTCAGCGATGAAAAAACTAAACAAAGCGTTTGATTTTCTTGGATTGTGTCAAAATATATCAAGGGGAGTAGGATACGTAAAATAGCTAACAAGCCATATTTTACGTGCGATTTCCCTCTTTTTTGCCCGTATTATTACAAGCATTTCTGTCCGATTTGGAAAACAATCTTCTGTTCGCCGAGCGTTTACGCTGGTCGAACTTCTTGTGGTCATTGCCATTATTGGTATTTTGATTGCGTTACTTTTGCCCGCTGTTCAAGCCGCGCGGGAAGCGGCAAGACAACTATATTCCGCAACTCTTTTAACGCTAAACGCTTACAAAAAATAAAACTATATGTTTACTCTACCGTTTTCTGGTACTCACTCTTTGCGCAAGATTGTGCAAATGAAGTCTATTATAGAAAAGTGTTCTTAAACCGAATTTCCTTAAAAAATCAGTCGATTTTTTGACGTAAGTCTTTAGTAATCAAACGGTAGCGTTAAATTTTACTTGAAAATATGTAACTAGTCATCTCTGCAAAAACATCTTTAATGCTATAGTAACGTCTTGCCCTTCTCCCAATGTGTGTTATAATTTGCAACGTTATTTGCTGTTTATCCGTGTTTTTTATTAAA
>JAIRYX010000501.1 GCA_031267635.1 Planctomycetaceae bacterium | reverse complement strand
CGTTTCGCAAGCTTTTGTTCAATACGGCTTTGGCGTTTGAGCAGCCAATCCATCGCCGCATAAAGCGTATCGGCGTCTTCTTTGTTCGTGTCAATATTCAACTCTTCGGCAAGCGTCGTATTGTTCCATTCGCGAGTCGTGCCAAGTTTGGAACGCGGAGCGATGATCCGTTGAACGATCATCGCGAGAACAAGAGCACGTTGGCGACAAGGTTCACGTGAGAGCATTTGATCAAGACCGAGTTGGCGGATCGTCCGAAGTATCGCGTCAACATGACCGTGAGGACGCGAGCGAATAATCTTAAACGCTTCCTCAGCGGGAAGGAGTTGATTTCCTTTGAGAACGTGAGCGATGAGGGAAATTTTTTCCAATCCAAGCGACGTGATATGACCGACGGTACGTGTTTTCACCTTGCCGTCTTCACGATAGGATTCGCGGAGAAGGTAAGTCGGATGGGAACCATGATTAGGGATTTGAGCTACATACATGCCGGTAATATACAGCATATCAATCATCTGTCAATAGTATCAAAATATACAATACATGCCGACACTTTTTCACCAAAAATTAGACGCTAATCACCGCCAATTATAGACTTACGTCAAAATTTTGACCAATCTTTTAAGGAACTTCGGGTTAATTGTTGTTATGATACTCTCATACATGCACGTAGCGTACAATATTAAAAAATAAAAAACAATACCAGTTTAGTATCACTTATTTTCAGACAGTGCCTTAAAGATTAGCTACAAGACCAACAACAAAGATACTTCACGACATCCAATTCCAATTTTGGAAAAAATTCCTTTTATCAACGTAAAATGGATATTCGGATTCTGTTACATAACAATACAATTTTGGCGGTTCAGAAGATATTTCAGGTTCTTCCAAAATAATTGGAGTTGGAGTGAAGCCGAGAACAATAAACGCTAGCGTTCCCCAGCCGAGTATTCGACGAAATGGAGTTAAGGGCATGGCATCGTTTGCGGTTGGCGGGTGGGTAACGCCAATCCAGGCAAGCAAAATCAAAATAAGCGACCAATGCCAAAGCTGAAATAATACAACAAGAATAATCACAACATAAAATGCCGTCCAGGAAATGATTGCGGCGCGTCGTCCGAGTAGGGCGTAAAAGACATGTCCGCCGTCGAGTTGTCCGAATGGCATGAGGTTGAGCGAAGTCAAAAACAGCCCTACCCAACCCGCCATACCAATCGGATGAACATACAACGTCATCGCGGAAGGAACCGCTCCAAAAATCCAATAAGTAAAATATTGAAATAAAAGCGGTTCGCCAAAAATCAATTCGCTATCGAGAACAGGACCAAAATGCGACCATTTAATTCCGTAATATAAACAAAACATTGTTGGAACGAGACCTGCAAGCGGACCGGAAATCCCAATATCAAACAACGCCCGCGAATGAGGGATTCGCCCGTCCATAGCGATAACGGCTCCCATCGTACCAAAGGGACCAATCGGCATCGGAATAAAGTACGGTAAACTACTGTAAACTCCGTAACGCCGCGTTTGAATATAATGTCCAAATTCATGGCAGGTTAAAATGCACATTAACGGTACAGAAAACTTGACCCCTTGATAAAGCAATTCACCAAGCGATACCCAAGCGTTATATGCCGATTCTATGTCAATCGGGCTAAGCAAGATTGCCAGAACAAAATGATAAATTATCCCGTTATCGAACCGAAACCCGGTTGTCGTCAACCAGGTAATCATAAAAAGCAACAACGGAAGCCGCCAATAAACTTGATATTGCATAACATCTTATATCGCCAAAAAACGGTAACATAAAGTCCCTGCTTTTCAGACGTAAATAGTAAACGGAAAATTATTTGAATCGGAAATTATTTTGATTCCGCAATTTTTTTTGCTACACGTAATCTGGCACGTCGGGTGTAGAGTTTTTCTTCGCGGATTTTGGCGAGTTCGGGCGTGTCGTGCGGGCGAACCAACGCCTTTGCCAATTGTTCTTCCGCTCTCGCAATACTTAATCCTGTCGAGGGTAATGCGTGCATGGAGAGTATGGCGATTGTATTATCAAGAACTTCGGTAAATCCTCCTTCGATGTAATAGGAGATGATTTTACCGTCGTTTCCGGTGATTCGCAATTCGCCAGCACCAATCCGCGCAATAAGCGGCGAATGTCCCGACAAAACTCCATACTCGCCGTCAATTAACGGTAACACTACAAATGGTGTTTCAATATCTAAAACCGTTTTTTCAGGGGTTACAACTAAACATCTCATGTTCGTTAAAAATTAAAATTGATTTTTGAAAATTGACTAATATCCGTAATATACGGATAAACGGAATATTATCGAACAATTTTTTACACAAAAATATTCGATTAAAAAAAAATTAAACGATTGATGTTACTATTTTTACTTTCATTCGTGTAAGATAATGACCGTCAGGAGGCAATGCGGATTTTTCATTGAACGGATCAATAATGACGTCCCTATCTTCTATAGGAATAACGCCAAGAAGAACTTCATCAATACCGGAAAGAACCATCGCCTCGTCGTCCGTATTATAGAACGTAATATTAGCGTATGTATAACTCATGATTATAAAGTTTGTGTCAAAATATTTGTTTTAAATATTGTGTTAAAAATTTTTATTATCCGGTCAACCGCATTGTTTACGGTAGGCACATCAACTAAACGGATTCGTTTTTCCATGCCGTAAAACGCGGAATCCAACGAGGAACATTACGTTTGTATTCACGATATGATTCACCGAATCGTTTTTCCAAATCTTTTTCCTCAAACAACGGAAAATAAATGATATTGACGATAAAAAATAAAACGAATAAACCGAAAATCCACCATGAATTTAGCAACAATGTTTCGGCAATTTGCATTGTTAATACGCTCGTGATCATGGGATTCCGCACATGGCAATACGGTCCGGCAATAACCAGTTTTTTCGGCGGGTTCCAAGGTGCTGCCGTTCCTTGTCCTTTGGTTGCAAAAAGCCGCATCGTCCAACCGGCAAAGAATAATCCAAATATCAATAAAATACTCCCAACAATGTTTAATGCAACAAAATTCGACGTCCAATGGTACCCTGTTGCAAAAAGTAAGATCGCTGGAATAATGACCAATACATTGATCGGTAAAACGATTGTTGTACGTATCCACTCAAACGATAAATTTGTTGACATACTTCTTTTCCTTTTTTTGCGGTGTTGTTGAAAAAAACTATTTCGGAAATAAATTTCAAATTAGTAACTCATTAAAAATTGATTTGACAAGCAATAAGAAGAAACATTAAAGGCTAAAGAAAACTGTTATTGTGTTTTCACTGTTCAAAATAATAATTGTTGTAATTG
>JAIRYX010000482.1 GCA_031267635.1 Planctomycetaceae bacterium | reverse complement strand
CTTGTTATCACTGGCGGAACCGGTTCGTTTGGAAACGCTGTATTGCGGCGTTTTCTGGAAACAAATATTAAAGAAATCCGCATCTTTTCTCGCGACGAAAAGAAGCAGGACGATATGCGGCATCAATACCGCAGCGATAAAATCAAGTTTTATATCGGCGACGTGCGTAATAAAGACGGGCTGGACGAAGTGATGACCGGCGCGGATTACGTCTTTCATGCCGCTGCGCTCAAACAAGTACCATCGTGCGAGTTCTATCCAATTGAAGCGGTGAAAACTAATGTGCTGGGGACGGATAACACGCTCAATGCCGCAATGAACAACGGCGTGAAAAACGTTGTCGTACTCAGCACAGACAAAGCCGCTTATCCGATTAACGCGATGGGGATGAGTAAAGGAATGATGGAAAAGGTCGCTTTTGCCAAGTCGAGGATCGCCGTCAAACACGGTTGCACGATTTGCGCAACACGATACGGAAACGTTATGGCGTCGCGCGGTTCGGTCATTCCGCTCTTCATTCAACAGATTAAAGACGGTTTGCCGATCACCGTGACCGATCCGAACATGACGCGGTTTATGATGTCGCTGGACGACGCGGTTGACCTTGTGATTTACGCATTTCAAAACGGACAGCCGGGCGATCTGTTTGTGCAAAAAGCGCCGGCGGCAACGTTGGCGGTTCTTGCGGCAGCGATTATGAAAATTTATAATGTGACGACTCCGATCAAAATTATCGGAACGCGGCACGGCGAAAAACTTTACGAAACACTGCTAACCCGCGAAGAAAAATTGCGTGCGGAAGACCTTGTCGGCTATTTTCGCGTTCCGCTCGACAACCGCGATTTGAATTACGCGAAATATTTTTCCGAAGGAAGCGAGCAAGTCAGTAAGCTGGAAGATTATAATTCGCACAACACAACACAATTGACGGAAGAGCAAATGATGGAATTACTTTGCACGCTGCATGAGATTCAAGACGATTTGCCGGAAGGATATAGGAAATGAATTATTTTTTTCTCACAAAGGCAACGGAGGCACAAAGAGTTACAAAGAAAATATAAAAATGAAACGACAGAACACGCGAAATAACAGAGTAAACTAAATTTCCAAAAAACTTTGTGTCCTCTGTGCCTCTGTGAGAGATAAAAATGGTTTTCTCACAAAGCAACGGAGGCACAAAGAGTTACAAAGAAAATTTTCAAATGAAACGACAAAACACGCGAAATAACAGAGTAAACTAAATTTCCAAAAAACTTTGTGTCCTCTGTGCCTCTGTGAGAGATAAAAAAAATATCAAAGATATAAAGATGACTGAAAATGAAATTGGAAAAATTATCGTAGATACAGCGATTTATTTGCATCGGGAATTGGGACCGGGACTTCTTGAATCTGTCTATGAAACAGTTCTTTCCCGATTACTTGAAAAGAAAGGATTGTCCATTAAAAGACAAATCGGCATTCCTATAAGTTTTCTCGGAGAGCAATTTGAAGAAGGATTTCGGGCGGATATTATTGTCGAGAAAAAAGTCATTATTGAATTAAAATCGGTTGAAAAATTAAATCCTGCTCATAAAAAACAACTACTTACTTATTTGAAACTATCTGGAATGAAACTCGGTTATTTATTGAATTTTGGAGAAGAACTAATGAAAACAGGAATTGTACGAACTATTAATGGTACTTTAGATTGATTCAAAGTAATTTTCTCACAAAGGCACGGAGGCACAAAGAGTTACAAAGAAAATTTTAAAATGAAACGACAGAACATGCGGAATAACAGAGTAAACGAAAATAAAAAAAAACTTCGTGCCTCTGTGCCTCCGTGAGAGATAAAAATGGTTTTCTCACAAAGCAACGGAGGCACAAAGAGTTACAAAGAAAATATAAAAATGAAACGACAAAACACACGAAATAACAGAGTAAACTAAATTTCCAAAAAACTTTGTGTCCTCTGTGCCTCTGTGAGAGATAAAAGAAATCATGACAATACAAAAAAACGTTCTTATTACCGGATCATCGGGCTTTTTAGGTAAGAATCTTTGCGCTCATCTACAACGTCGAGAAAACGTGGCAATTCAGCGTTTTGATCTTGATACGCCGGAAGCAGATTTGCAAAAATTTGTTACGGAAGCCGACGTGATTTTTCATCTTGCCGGAATTAATCGTCCTGAAAAAGTCGAGGATTTTGAAACAGGCAACGCCGGTTTTACGCAAACGTTAGTCGATTTGCTCGAAAAAAACGGACATAAGCCGCATGTCATTATCAGTTCGTCCATTCAGGCGGAACTCAATAATCCTTACGGTCAAAGCAAACGGCACGGCGAAAAAATCCTTGAAGATTGGGCGAAACGAACCGGCGAACAGGTTTCGATTTTTCGTTTGACGAATCTTTTCGGCAAATGGTGTCGCCCGAATTATAATTCGGTCACGGCAACGTTTTGTCATAACATTGCAAATAACTTGCCGATTCAAATCAGCGATCCAAATTATGCCATGAAATTGGCGTATGTTGACGATGTTGTTGCGGCGTTTCTTAAAGAAATGGAGAATCCGCAACAGAAAGCAACGTCTAATATTCTCCAAGATTCGATTCCGTCAACGACAATTACGTTAGGCGAGCTTGCGTCGCGCATCCGATTTTTCCACGACATGCAATCCACGTTAATGATTCCCGACATGTCGGAGCGGTTCAATCAGCAACTTTACGCAACATACATGTCTTACGTTCCAAAAGAACATTGGGCGTACAGTCCGCCGATCAATACGGATAATCGTGGAAACCTTGCCGAATTAGTGAAGTCGCAAATGTTCGGACAAATGTTTGTGTCGCGCACGAAACCGGGAATCACGCGCGGCAATCATTATCATCACACAAAAATCGAAAAATTTATCGTCATCGGCGGCGAGGCGGTCATTCGTTTCCGACATATTTTCGGTTCGGAGATTATAGAGTTTCCCGTTAAAGGTGAAGATTATCGTATTGTCGAAATTCCGCCGGGATACACACATAACATCACTAACACCGGAACAACCGAACTCATCACGCTATTTTGGTCGAGTGAAATTTTCGATAAAGAAAAACCGGATACTTATTTTGAAGAAGTGTAGAGTGAGTGTTTTTTCTCACAAAGGCACGGAGGCACAAGGGATTTTAAAATGGCATGATGAATATATATTGAATTATTTTCAACCAATCTCACTTTGTGCCTTCGTGCCTCTGTGAGAAAAAATAAACGGAGTAAAAATGAAAGTCGCAACGATTGTTGGAACACGTCCTGAAATTATTCGTTTGTCGCGAGTTATGGCGGCATTGGATCGTTATGTCGATCATAAGATTGTCCATACCGGTCAGAATTATGATTATGAACTCAATCAAATATTTTTTGAAGACCTTACCATCCGCAAACCGGATTATTTTTTGAACGCGGCGGGAACAACAGCGGCGGAAACGATTGGACAAGTGATTGCGAAAACCGATTCGCTGCTCGGTGAAATACAGCCGGATGCAGTGCTGATTCTCGGCGATACCAATTCGTGTCTTGCCGCGATTTCGGCGAAACGTCGTAAAATCCCTGTCTTTCACATGGAAGCGGGCAATCGATGTTTCGATCAGCGCGTGCCGGAAGAAATCAACCGTAAAATCGTCGATCACATCAGCGATATTAACATGCCGTACAGCCGTATTTCCCGCGAGTATCTGCTCCGCGAAGGTTTGCCGCCCGACCGTGTGATTAAAACCGGAAGTCCGATGTATGAAGTCCTTCATTATTATAAGAACAAGATTGATGCGTCGGATATTTTGCAGCGGTTGAAATTAAAGCCGTATGATTATTTTGTCGTCAGCGCACACCGCGAGGAGAACATTGACGATCCGAAACAATTTGAAAAATTGATTTTTGTTCTCAATCATCTTGCGGAAAAATTCGGCAAACGAATCATTGTTTCGACGCATCCGCGCACTCGAAAAAAGATTGACGCAAACAATAATGTCACATTAAATCCGCTTGTCGAATTGATGAAACCGCTTGGCTTTCACGATTACAATCATTTGCAATGGAACGCATTTGCCGCAATGAGCGATAGCGGAACGATTACGGAAGAATCGTCGATTATGAATTTTCCGGCGTTAAATATTCGCAACGCTCACGAGCGTCCGGAAGGAATGGAAGAAGCGTCGGTGATGATGACCGGTCTTGAATGGAATCGTATTGAGGAAGCGATTGAGATTTTACAACAGCAGCCGCGCGACGCAGAACGTACTTTGCAAATCATCGAAGATTACAACGTACCAAATGTGTCGGAAAAAATCGTGCGCATTATTTTGAGCTATACGAATTATGTGAATCATGTTGTTTGGCGGAAAGA
>JAIRYX010000367.1 GCA_031267635.1 Planctomycetaceae bacterium | reverse complement strand
ATCGGAAAGACGTTGATAATCACGCACAATATCCGACGTCTCACGCTCATCCGATAGAACGTTGGTACGAATCACATAAAAACCATCAAGCTCCGATTCATATTGAATGGATTTTGCGTTACGTTGAAATGCAAACAGTCTGTTCTCAATCGTCGTTTCAAAATGTTTCGCAACATGATATTTGTTGACACTCTGACCAACACGAATGTCAATTTGTGTATCGGTCAATGGTGTACTTTTTTCGTTTCGTCTGGCGATTTGTTGCGATAATTCTTTTAATGTTTTTTCTGTTGCAACTAATAATTCTTCACGTCGTTTTTATTGACGCCGGATTTTTTCAACTTGATCAATAACTGTTGTGGAATCATGTGTGTTGCCCAGATAAACTTAAATCGACATCGGACGACCATTAGAATCCGTGAGTAAGCCATAAACAATTATTTTTTAACTATTCAGTCGTTCAAACCACATAAATCTGTACCGGGCAACTGCATAATTATCCGTACCCGAAATGCTTTATTATTGCAGCCCTTATTTATCAAGTTTCCCTTAATAGCCAACAATGTTCCCAAATGGCGCCCTTATGCTCTTCTTGTTTAGATGACGGATTGTTACCAAAAAAATTGAACGAAACATAAGGGAATAAGGGCGCATATTGGCGTCATTCGGGTTACTAAGGGGAATTTGATAATAAGAGTTGAGATAGTGACATTTTTCGGTAAAATTGACTGTAGTGTGAAGTTCCTCAATTTCCCTTGATATGAAAAATGTCAAATTTATAGGTATTTTATGTTGAAAAATGCTAAGGAAAATTGAGGAACTTCGTAATAGTTACCAATTGTTTGCAAGAGGCATGGGAATTTTATGGCGATACCCATTCCAAAAATGCAAGAATGACCGCCATAAGAATTGTCAAGCTGACCATTGTGCGGAGAGAATGGCGAAAAATAATCGGCATCTTTTCGCTGCGAGTTCCCTGATACACAAATGAAAACGCAATCACAAGCGGTATCGCAAAAAACAATTGCGGAATAGTATCTAAAAATGTCATTTGATTTCTCCGATGTTTAGGTGATAGATTCCAAACGCCAGTGTTTGTTTTCAATAAAAAGTTATGGTAAACAAGCACTGAATTTCAATATCTGAAACCTGAAATCTTATTGTTTATCAGTTTCTTTTTTACTTTCCGCTTCGATAACCGGACCGGAAATCGCGTCGAAAATGACAAGGATATTCATAAATCCGGAAATGACGGTAAACAGCGTTCCCAATTCGTAATAACGCGCCATCTTTGCAATCATTGCGTTATAGGTTGGATTGCCTTCCGGCAATAGCGCACCGCCAGTGTTCGGCGGAGCCATGAATCCGCCCCACAACGGTTTGCTTCCTTGTTCGACACGGCTTTTTTGCAACCACGCCGGAATCGCCGCCGATCCGATAAATGCCTGCGGAATGAAAAACAATCGCGTTTCTCCTTTTTTCCAGCAGATATAAACGACTCGTGCCACGCCGTATTCGCGGTCGCTTCCCATATAGCAGCCGAACAAAAAAATGCTCGTAATACAGCAGAAAAAGAGAATCGCTTTCGCTTTGCGCCCTTGATACCAGTGTCCCAGTCCCGGCACAAGCCACGCGAAAATCGCCGCCAAAAACGGATTACGTAACGAACCGGCGTCAAACGCCTCAATTGGTTTGACCTTGGAAATTTGTTGTTTCGGATCAGTAGTTTCTGTCATAATTTTAAGACAAAGATGAAGTGAATATACCGCCCCTTCGGGGCGATTGCTTTTGTTTACCATAAGGAACGATTGTAACCAACAATTATCAAGATAAATCCGCGTCATCTGTTCAATTGCTTACGCTTCGTGTTCTGATTGGGCGAATGTGTGTTCGCTCTATCAGTTTTTAACTTTTCGTTTTTTACTTAGTTGATTCCATGCATTTTCTTTTTGAGCATCGGCACCATCAGCAGGGCGACGAAGCCGATGATTGCAGGAACGACCGCCATAATTAGGAAAAAGTCCGCCATACCGCCTGGTTCTCCAAAAAGAATATGGAGTCCGCCGCCTCGTTCAAATATTGCAGCAAGTTTTCCCGCAAGGAAATTTCCAATAAAACTGGAAAGAAACCAAACTCCCATGAATAACGAAGCGTAACGTGCCGGCGCAAGCTTGGAAACCATCGACAATCCAACCGGCGAAAGGCAAAGCTCGCCCCATGTCGAAAAAATATAACACCAAAGCAACCAATGAGGCGCAGACAAATGAACCGGAGAATGTTGTTCTTGAATTGCCGCGGGAATCATCAGGAAAAAACCGATAGAAAGCATCAACACGCCAATTGCAAATTTTAACGGCGTACTTGGCTCAATACCGCGTTTTGCCAAAAATCCCCAAACAAGAATAAATAACGGTGCAAACACTACAACAAACAACGGATTTGCCGATTGATACCACGTTGAAGGAAACGTAAACTTGGAAATTTTAGGATTGTACATTTCTTGGGCTTTTTCTTTTTGTTCCGACGCACGTTTCAACGTAGCTTGATAGGTTTCCAGTAAAACGCCAAGTTCTTTCTGTTGTTTTTCCGTTAAATGTTCTGTTTGTGTCGTGTTGTGCGCAGGTTCGCCATCAATAAGATAGCCGGAGCGTTTTTCGTCCGACGCACGCTCGAATAGGTCTTCTACTGTTGCCTTTTTTTCCGCTTTAAATGAAAACAATCGCGTTACCCGCTCGTTAAAAGATTCCGGCTGGGAAACTTTCTTTTCGTTCGATTCAAGAATGTTAGCGATATTTCCTTCGAGACGTTCTACAGCTAAAACTTCCGCTTCAAGATCGTCACGAAATTCGTTTTCAATTAAAATGCTTTTAACTCCCGGAATGACGACAGCCTGCGGCATGGCACGATTTGTATTGTGTTTGGCGAACATTGTTAGCGATCCGCCCGCTTGTTCAAACGCCATCCAAAATGCCACCACAAATAAAGTAAGAACAATAATGACAAACATTCTATCGTAATCTTGCCGAATAAGCGGACGAGTTTGTTCATAATGCTGTTTTTCATGGGCGGCTTTCTCATTTTCTGTCATTTCTGCGGTAGAAACTTTTCTACGTTTGGGAGGAAGTCCTAGTCCGTTGAGATGCCGACGGAAGAGCAAGAACGTACATAATCCGAAAAGCATTCCGAAACCGGAAATCATAAAACCAAGATGAAAACCATAAATTTCCCCGATTGTACCGGCAACAAGCGGTGAGAAAAACGCTCCAATATTGATTCCCATATAAAAATAAGAAAAACCGACGTCCCGCTTTTGTGATTCTTCCGGTTTGTATAATTGCCCGACCATAACGGAAATACAGGGCTTAAAAAAGCTGTTTCCAATAATCATAAGCCCCAAGCCGACGTAAAATGTCATCAACGCCGTAGGATCAGTTGCCCAAGTGATATTTGTTCCAATTCCGACACGCACAAATTCTGTTGCGGACAAACAAAATTGCCCGAGCGCCATCAATGCGCCACCGAGCAATACGGAGCGAAATTGTCCCAGATAACGGTCAGCAATCCATCCGCCGAGAAGCGGTAGCAGATAAACGAGACTTGTGTACCACGCATATAAATCCAGAGCATCAGCTTTCGACCAGCCGAAACCGGTACCGGTGATTTTAGTGGAAAGCCCGGCAAGGTACAAAACTAAAAGTGCGCGCATTCCATAGTAAGCGAACCGCTCCCACATTTCCGTAGTGCAAAGCACCCAAATTCCCGCCGGATGTCCCGACCGCTTCCCTGTTGCTGCGTTGCCGTTTGTTGCGCTCATGCGGTTGTCTCCTCAATGATTAACAAGGTTGTTTTGAAAATTTTATCATGATCAATATATTTTACAGATTCACGTAGATATTTTCAACTTTTATCTGGTACTAATTCGGTGAAAGTCTGCGACAAAAGCAAAATCATTGCATCTTTTCAAAATAATGTTTTTATATCGTTCTGTCCAAGTCAAAATACATTTCGCCCTTTATCTACTAGTCGTCTTTGTCTCTCATTTTTTCAATTCTCTCGCAAACGCGGCGGGGGAAAATTCTTTGCCCATTGAGTATCGAACAAATTCCTGCCAAGGATAAACGTTGCCGATTTTGAAAATCCGGTTGAGAAACAAATCGCGGTACTCTTTCGAGCCGGGCGAAAAATCGGCGGCGGCTTCACGAATCATCGCCGAATAAAGTTCGCCGAGCATGTAATTATGATAATACACCGGTGCAATCGTAAAATGCGGTTTCGCCGCCCAGTCCGCCGCATCGCGATTTTCAGGACGATGCAACAACTGATATTTCTCCACCGTGTCCCACCACAACTTATTCAAATCTTGTTCGGGATTTTCATACAACGCTTTTTCAAAGTTCAACATCACCAACACCCATCGGCAGAAAATCAACTGCTCGCGACGTCGCTGTTTCTTGAGCATGGGAGCAAGCGATTTCGCTTTTTCAGGATCGGCTCCGAGATTTTCAATCAACCATTGCGGGGCTTGCACCAGCGCGCCGAAATACATCGCAACTCCTTCCGTCGTAAAAATATGCGATGGCTGGCGAAGATTATAGGGCAACGTTCCGTCGATATTCACGTCATAAACCGCGTGTCCCAATTCATGCAGTTGAGTGTCCATCCATTGCGTATCAGGTTTGAGATTACAAAGAATCCGAACATCTCCTTCGCCGTCGATGTTTGTACAAAAGCCATGTTGACTCTTGCCCGGTTGTTCGTACAAACTGCTTTTTTCGAGAACGCTATCGGCGGGAATGCCGAGCTTTTGATAAAATTTTCGAGAAATTTCAGCAATGTCTTCTTTGGTCTTACCGACATAAAAAATGTCGAGATCAACATCTACCGCCGGAGGAGCTTCCTGAAAAAACGGGTTATCATAATGCCAGGGCTTCATCTCGTCCGGTTTAATTCCGAATTTTTTCGTCAGTTCTGAATCCAATTCTGATTTCATTTCCGTAAAAAGCGGCGTGGTCAATTTGTCGAGTTCCGCAAAAATCTGCATAATTTGTTTTGGATCGTGTTCCTGAAACACGATTTCCATTTCCCAGAAATTTGCAAAACCGAGTTGTTTGGCGGCTTGATTTCTGATTTTCGCCAATTCAACCAACTTCGGCGCAACTTTATCGCCGACAACTTTTAACGCTTTCCAAATTGCTTCTCGCTTTGCCGAATCGGTTTCTTGACGTAATTTTTCGAGTAATTCATTATTTGTATATTGTTTCCCATCAAGTTCAGCGCGGTCGTTTTGAAAAATCATCTCGATTTCCGTTGAGAGATTGACCATTTTTTTGAGCAGATTTTCCGGTAACTGATTTGATTTAAATTGGAGTTCCGCAATATCCGCCGCGCGTTTTTCAATCGGCATGAGTGTTTTAGCGTTCTTGCGTAACGTCAAGAATTTTTCGTAACGCTCTTTGTCCGCATGATATTTTTTGATTTTGAGTCCCAAATCCGCCGCTACGTCAAAATCTTCCTCCTTGCCGGAAATCGACGCTTTCCAATACGCGAGATTCGCTTCCGTATTCATTTTCTTCGTCTCGGACTGGTATTCGCTCATAAAGTCCATAAATTGTTCCTGCCCCGCAGTTTGAGTTGTAATTAGGTAAAGTGAATTGGGATTATTTCCTTCTGAAAACGAATATTGTGCGTTTGCAACCCAAGCCGTCAACATAACCAACAACGCACTCAAACCGACAATTTTTCCTATTTTTTGCATCACGATTAAATCTCCTGTTTTTTATAAATTTTATTTTTAACCGCATTCTTTCGGCAAAGATTTGTTCATTATAATAAAGATTTGCATTTGAGGAAAGAGCGATAAAATATTTTTCGCCAATATTTTATTTTCCTTTCGCACGTTGAATCCATGCGTCGGCGCCGTACACTCCGGCTTGGGAAAAATCAAACGGGACAAAATTGATCTCTTTGGCGGGAGAATTTTCCTGCAAACGGAAATCCCTTTGATCAACATTGACAAATCGCGGATCGGCGACAATTCCGCCGACGTCTTTGCCGATTTCGAGCCAATCTTTGTGCGTTTTGTTTTTGAATTGCACGTCGCCCGCCGCGTTCCACCAAAGATTGGAACCATAATCGACGCGGGCTTGTTCCGCGCGATAACCAATGGCGTTTCCCTGATCCCAATAAATGATGTTGTTCTCAAACGTCAGCGACCGATGTGGTTCAACCCGCGTTACAGCAATTTGATGCGGACGGCTAAACGCTAAAATGTTGTTGCGAATCACGTTGTTTTTGCCGTAATGTTGATGAAACGAGCCGTCGGTCGTGTCGTAAACAAGATTGTTTTCCATCAAAATTCCTTCGGAACCTTCATCGGTGTAAAGTCCCCAGCCGCCGTAAGCGTAGGATTTGACATTGAAAATCACGTTATTGCAAACCCGCGTGCCGTGCGACGTCCCCAAGGTATAAACGCCGCCCATGTCCGCCATCGCGTCTTGCCCAAGGTCGTGAATCCGGTTAAATTCGACGACGTTTCGGAACGCGCCGCCGCCTTGATAACCCCAAGTCCAACCGGCGGAAACGCCCGTGTAATAAAAATCGCCGATATCGTTGTGCGTTACTCGATTGTCTTCTGTGTTATTGCCGAGCCAAATCGCGACGGCGCAAGCGTACAGTCTTCCGCCATGTTGAATAATGCAGTTATCGACAACGTTTCCGGTTGTTGTTCCAACGCCGCCGATTCGGATTCCGCCCGCGCCGAGATTCGTCAACGCACAATGTTCGACACGGCAACCGTGCGAATTTTTCAGCCAGATTCCGTACTCGCCGATGTTGTCCAATTCACAATCGATAAACGAAATATTGCGAGCCGTATCCACATCGATTGCCGCGTCCGCCCAAAACGCGGCTTGTTGCGGATCAATTTGCACCGGACCCGGCAAATTAAGATCGCCCGTGATTTCCTGAGGCAGATTCGCTTTTTGCATCACGGCGATTCGTCGCGGCGAATCTGTCTCGGCAAACGTAATCTTTTCAAAACGAATATCGTGAACCATCGCTTCGTTTTTTCCGCGTATCAACAACAATTGACTCATACCGTTTCGCGGAACGGCAAATTTACTCGCCGCCATCGTTTCATTCGGCAACGGACGGTAATAAATCTTGCGATTCACGCCGTCATAAAACCACTCGCCCGGCGTGTCGAATCCGGCACGCACGTTCTCAAAATAATAGAGCGACGTGTTCCGCCAGGGATTCCAATGTTTCATTGGTTCGCCTTGCATCTTGAGGAGATTTTGTTCCGTGTCAAACGCAAGCGGAATCCGCTTCGTCACGTCCCAATGATGATGGATAATGAATTGAGCGAATCGCAGATCTTCTTTCGAGACGTTTCTTAAGAAATCCAAATCACCCGAATCGCCAACGATAGATTGTTCGGTAAACGTCGGCTTCGGAGCGTTTTGAGCAATCGGCACGGCTTGCCGTACTTCTTTCGGTTTGAAAAATCCGCTGTTCGGATAACGCGACCGCGCCGCCCGCCGCCCGTTGACGAAAAGTTGTTCAAAGTAAAGCGGTTGCCCGTTGATTTGCGGAACATCGGCAACCCAAACGCCGTTTCCTTCATCTCGCCAACCGGTCAATACATCCAAATCGCCGCGAGAAATCGTGAGTCCGCCGCTGACAACCGTTCGGTTTCCGTCGCCGACATACAACACCGGGCGATCTGCCGTGCCGGAATCTTCCGGCTCAAACCGCAACGGCTCGGTCAGCTCAAACGTTCCGGCGGCAAGATGCACGATGTGTTGCCCGCCGTCCGCTTCTTGTTTCGCAACACGCACAGTGCCGATTGCTTTGGCAATCGTCGCAAACGGCTTTTCTTTTGTGCCGGAATTACTGTCGCTGCCGGACGGCGAAACATGCCATTCGCCGCCGAAAGCCATCGAAGAACAAATAACCGTCGCCGTCAAAAAAAGAAGAAAAGTTTTTTCATTGTTTCACTCCGCAAAGTCACGCTCTATTGGCTGCTTGTTTCGCATTTGGAGAGGGCTTAATTTTTTAGAAAAATGCCATAATAGAGACATTGAACGGATTTTATTATGGCAAGGACTTTTGCCCGTTAAGCAAAAAACATCAAAGAATTGTACAGTACGGCTTTCGACTACGCAAGACCCGTTATCCTCGCCAATTGAGTGGAAAGAATACATATTCGTTTTGTTTGTTTGATTGTTAATCAACGAATCAGTATTATCATATCCGTAAAAGTAAACCTCGCCTGCATTCAATTCAGTAGCTTGAGTAGAATGAGTATCTTAACTCACATGACGCAGAATCTTGACTCCGCCCGAAACATGGTTCTTGCTGGAGCGTCAAAAAACGTTGATTCGATTTCAAAAAATCTTTTTGCGATTCTCGCATACCATTTTCCGAATCTCGCATATCTTTCTGCAACTTCCGCATATCATTCTCTGACTTCCGCATATCATTCTCCGAGTTGCAGAAACACCTCCGAGATTCGCGTTTGTACACGGGATTTTTCGGGTGTTAGAGATTAGAGAGATGGCGAATTCTCTCAGGCATTGCCCTAACTTATTGGAAACAAAGGACTTGCGGGATGAATTGAAATTTTTGAGAATCGACACCTCGTTGCTAATGATTTCCTCTGCCCCCAACGTTCTGACTGTTCCGTTTGTCCTTTTGAAATATGGGGCGAATTAGACGGGCTTGGTATTTTAGATAGAGTTTCTGATAAAAAGATTGCTGTTTGTTGTTTTCTTATGCCGCAGATGCAAGTCGGGAAGTCGGCAATTGGTGTTGGACGCTCTCTGAATCATCCTGTTTCAGACGGAATTGAGATTCTGCGTAATATGGGTTAGTGATCATGAGTTAATAACGATGACGTTTCCATTGGCTGGTTATCCGAAAGATTTTACTCTTGCCGCCCTTATTTATCAAATTTCCCTTAGTAACCAACAAAGCCAGCAGTTTCAAGTTAAGGAATTTTTTTGTCTGGCGTGAGTTTCGCGAATGTAACATTGTTAGAAACGGTCGTGGTTGGCTGAGTTTTTGAAAAATTTGGTGTTTCCCATTTTGTTTTTTTTGTTATTTTCTCAATTTTTGCCCTAAATAACATAACATGGAGGTTTTTATGATTAGGGAATTAATTGCTTG
>JAIRYX010000362.1 GCA_031267635.1 Planctomycetaceae bacterium | reverse complement strand
CAAGCAATTAATTCCCTAATCATAAAAACCTCCATGTTATGTTATTTAGGGCAAAAATTGAGAAAATAACAAAAAAAACAAAATGGGAAACACCAAATTTTTCAAAAACTCAGCCAACCGCAACCTGTTCTAATGACCCTTGCAAAACTCATGCCAGACAAAAAAATTCCTTAACTTGGAACTGCTGCCGTAGAAGGTATAAAAATTTTTGGAAAAATTTTCTCAAAATCTCAAGATTTGCATTGACGTTTCAATTTTACTTGTATCATAATAAATTATAGAATTTATGGGAGGATAAAAATCGCTGTAATTTTTGTCGTTTCCATTTCCAAAAAACTTAAAATGAAGGAGTTTCAGAGATGAAAAAGTTGAACAAAGCGTTTAATTTCTTTGGGTTGTGTCAAACTGTATCGGGGGGGGGCGCGCAATATGGGTAGTACATCGTATTTTACGTGCGATTTCACTCTTTTTTACCCGCGTTATTGCGAGTACTTCTGTTGTCCGTTTGGGAAGATTTTCTTTGATTCGTCGAGCGTTTACGCCGATCGAACTTCCGGTCGTGCGTGGAGAGTTAGTTAAGCAATTATTTTTAGTCAATAAAGAACTTGCTAAAATATCTTCATTTTTATCGTACCGTTTTCTTAAGTGTCGTATAAGTCTTTTCTCAAAATTATCGGTGAATGGCATGCGTCTTTGCTCAAAAAGCGGAAGCCGTAAAAAATAGAGAGCGTTTTCAGAAGGCTTAAATAACACACATTGGCTATTTAGAGATTTAGGGTGAATGATATGAAATTTGATTGGAGCTTTTTTGGGGTTCGTATAGGACTATTTTTTTTGGTAATTAGTGCCATTATCGGTGGAATCTTTCTTAACCCCTTGGTAAAAGGAAATGTTACTGGTCTGTTTGCACTTGTCATTGCCTATTTTACAAAAGAAGATTTCGACGGCAGTCTCGGCTGTGTCATCATTATGTGTAGTGTGGTGTTCTTTGGTTTTTTAGGTGGTGTGGTGGGAGGTATTATTGTGGGTGTTATCGGCGGTATCATTGATATTTTCACTAAAAATTAGGAGACATAAAAATGTTCTATCAAAAAATAAAACATGCGAATAAGACGAGGAGTGTTTTTTGTTTTTATGAAAAAAATACTCTTGCCATACCGTTTCTTTTTGTAAAAAAAGGAAACATTGCTACTGTCATTAATTCTTATTTACTGCCAGAAATTCAATTTCCTGTACTTGCGACTTCTTGCTTGTGGTGCGGTAGTTGCGGCTTTGTTTGTACCGAAGGATGCTTTGCAAGTTCTGAAATTTCTTGTACCGATTGTAGTCGTTATTGTAGTGATACCTGTACTGGTTATTGTGGTGATACCTGTACTGGTAGTTGTACTGCTCATTGTAGTGATGGTTGCGGTAGTAATTGTACTGGTGGTTGTACTGGTTGCAGTGGCAGTTGTGGTGGTAGCTGTGGTGATGGTTGCGGTGGTAGCTGTAGTAATGATTGTACTAGTGGTTGCAGTGGTGGTTGCAAGGGTTATTGCGGTGATAGTTGCAGTTATGATTGTACTAGCACGTGTGCGAGTACCTGTAGTACTTGTAGTGATGGTTGTGGTAGGGGGTGTTCGAATTATTGATATAGCATACAGTAAAAAGGAAAGGAGACGTTATAACAATTATGATAAATTCATCATCGAATTTACCGCAAGAAAATGCAACTTATGGACGGTTGCGGAAATTGCGCAGTTGGCGGGAAGGGATTGCTCAAACAGTGATTTTTGTCATCACCGAAGATTGTCAACTTCGGTGTCGATATTGTTATGAATGCGGCAAAAATAATCATGAAAAAATGACTTTCGACATTGCCAAAGACGCCATTGATTATGTCTTGACGCATCAAGAAAATTTTTCGAGCGATTCCGTTATTTGGCAATTTACAGGCGGCGAACCGTTGCTTGAAATTGAACTCATGGACGAAATTTGCGATTATATCAAAGTGCGCACTTATGAATTAGAGCATATTTGGTTTAATAATTATCGCATCAGCGTCGGTTCTAACGGGCTTTTGTATGACGATCCGCGCGTTCAAAATTTCATTCATAAAAACGCCAAACATATCAGTTTCGGAATTTCCATTGACGGAACAAAAGAAAAACATGATTCACAAAGAATTTTTCCCAATGGGCAAGGTTCGTATGACGAAATTATGAAACGTTTTCCTCTTTGGAAAGAACAATCGCAAATTTTACACACCAAAGCCACTGTTTCTCATGATGACTTGCGGATGGTCAAAGATTCCATTCTCCACCTTTGGGAAATCGGTATCAAAGACGTGATTATAAATTGTGTTTTTGAAGATATATGGCACGACGGAGACGATCATCTTTTGGAACAACAGCTTAAAGAACTCGCTGATACAATGATTGAAAAAAATATGTATCAAGAATACGACACAGCTTTTTTCGAGAGGTATATTGGTTTACCATTGGATCCGGTCATAGAAAATAATAACTGGTGCGGTTCGGGAAAAATGTTTGCAGTGAGCGCCCAAGGATTGTTTTATCCTTGTATGCGTTTTGCTCAATATTCGCTGGAAAATAGAAAGGAAATCAATACGGGAAATACCCAAGACGGCATAAATTTGAATCGGCTTCGTCCGTTTTTGTCATTGAATCGCACTGCTCAATCGCCGCAAGAATGTATTGATTGCGAGATCGCGTCCGGCTGCGCGTGGTGTCAAGGATACAATTATGACAGAGCCGATACCGATACGATTTTTCAACGTTCTACATCAATTTGCAAAATGCACAAGGCACGCGTGCGGGCAAATAATTATTTTTGGAACCAATTGGATAAAATCGTCCCGCCGCCGAAAAATGACACTCGCATTATGAAACTTCAACAACGAAAAGGAATGCAAACGCTTTTATTGCTTCCTTACGCCGATGTTTCGTTGTTTTGTCATTATCCGCCGCCTGATACGCAACAACTTCCGAAAGAAACAATGTCAATCGAAACGCTCAAAAAAGTGGTTTATTACGCATTGACACATAATTTGAGTATTAACGTCATTCTTGGAAAAGATCCGTTGTCCGAAGAATTTCTCAAAGAATTGAATCAATGTTCTCATTTGTTTTTGCGTCCGATTTCGACGATTGATGAGAACGATTCGGAATCGTTGTTCATTTATGATTTTGAAAATGATTTATGGAATGATTCGTTGAAAGGAAATTTTTTGATACTTCGTATCAATCGTGAAAATCTTCCGCAATTACCGGAATGGCTAAAACAACATTCTTTTGCGTTTGACCGAATTTCGTTGATTATCAAAGATTTAACCGGCGCGACGGAAAATGATTTTGCAACGTATCAAACGGTTCTTCATTCGATTGCAACATGGTTGCCGGAACGCGAGGAACAAAAACCGCTTGAACTTTCTTTCTTGACAGACCGTTTAACGTTGACAGAACCGAATCATTGCGACGCGGGAATTAAACATTTGACCGTTGCTCCCGACGGCGGATTTTATTTGTGTCCCGGATTTTATCATCAGGGATTACCGAAAATCACCGACATTGCCGAATCGCTGAAAACGCATGAAATTCCAATTAAAAACAAACAACTTTTGCAGCTTGACCATGCGCCGATTTGTGAAACATGCGATGCGTACCATTGCAAACGTTGCATTTTTTTGAACAAACAAACGACATTGGAAATCAATACGCCGTCGCGTCAGCAATGCGTTTATTCGCATTTAGAACGCAATGTTTCACAGACTTTGATTGAACCGCTATTTTTACAAGACGACGTTTCAATTTCCGAAATTGATTATCTTGATCCGTTTGACAAATTGATTACAAAAAACAATCCTTTTATACAGGAGAACTAAAGATGACGACAAAAACAAAACGCAAAGTTGGTCAAGTTGACGCAGCAGAACGGGATACGATTCAAGCGTTGTATGAACGCAAGAACTCGCTTGCCGAGTTGTTTCAAATTATTGATCCCTCGAAAAACGCCGCGTTGTATGAAAAAGTGCTTGCCGACATGAGCGAAACCAACACAACTTTTCACGCATGGTGGAAAGAACACGCAAACAAATACCGCTGGGAAAATTCCGCCGATGGAAATTGGGAAATTGATTTTGATACATGTGAAATATTTCTTCGTGAATAAAATGTTAATCATTTAAGCTCAATTCCGGTTTGATGTTGATAAATGGTAGTTTTACGGGAAAATTAGATCACCTACAATTACCACCAATCATGTGCGAGCGAAAATGGCACAGTGGTTGTCAAAATCGAGTGTAATTTTTTATACTTATATTTTTTTCAAAAACGTCCGTTTTAACTTTTATCCTTAAAAATTAGGAGATATAAAAATGTTATATAACAAAATAAAAAATGCGAATAAGACGAAAAATGCTTATTTTCGTGAAAAAAATGCTCTTGCCGTGCCGTTCCTTTTTGTAAAAAAAGGAAACATTGCTACTGTCATTAATTCCTATTCACCGCCGGAAATTCAATCTTCTGCACTTGCAACTTTTTGCTGGTGGTGCGGCAATGGTTGTAGTGGCAGGTGTAGTGGTACTTGCAGCGGTGATTGTAGTGATGCTTGCGTTTACACCTGTAGTGGTTCTTGTGGTGATGGTTGTAGTGGGGGTTTTTAGAAGCAAAAGTATTAACACAAATATTACGCGGTGCTTTGCAAGCGTTTTTAGATAGTGGAAGGTAGTTTTTTGATTTTTTTTGGGTCGACGTTTACGAGGTCTAAACAATCGATGATTCTTAACAACACAAACAAGCCCGATAATAATGTTCCCGCCGTGGGCGGTTTGCCTTGTTTTTGAATCTTGCCGCTCTCTTTTTCCACAACTTTTGAAATCACTCCTCGTAACGTGAGCGGTTCGCCGGGGATCGCAATCGGCTTTTGTCCCTTCCGCTCTTCGCTCTTGGTAAGCCGGTCGAGTCAA
>JAIRYX010000130.1 GCA_031267635.1 Planctomycetaceae bacterium | reverse complement strand
CATTTACTAAGTCATTTTATGTTGTTATTATGTGCAAATAAATTGACAATGTCAATACGGATTGTTGGAGTTTGAGGAAATTTTCTTGAATTTTTTGTAACTATTCAGTCGGTTTTAAGCATTTTTACGACGAAACGAGTAGCTGTTTGTGTTGCAAACCTCATTTTCACCTAATTTTCTTAACAAAACAACCTCAGCAGCAAAACGGTTTCCTAAAAATCAATCTCATTACCTCATTAATTTCTTTTTGGATGAGGTAATGAGGTTGGTTTTGGGGAGGATTCATTGGGCTACTGAGGTTGTTTTGTTAGGAACAATTAGGTGAAAATGAGGTTAAAAAATACGAAATACTCATTTCCTCATATTTTACTCTTTTTTCTGACTTCAAGAAGACCAATTAGATTTTTGAAACAATTAGAAATTTTTATCTCTTCACCGGATTGAAACATTATCGTAACTATTCAGTCGAGTCACGATTTTAAGTAAAATTTGGGTGAAATTTTACTAATTTTTGATTTTGGGAGATGATTTGAAAAACATTCGCAAAATAGGCAAGATTTTTTAATTAAAACCACATCATTTATAACTCAAAACAGCAATTCAGAGGCGACTGAATAGTTACAACAGCATAAAACTACTCACCAAAAGCCACGTCATCAATCCCGGTCGCCATGTTTTCTTTTTGCCGTTTCACTCCTGTGCTATTTCTTCCATCTCCGGCAATCCCATCTCTCGACGCACGCGACTCGCTTCGGAGGGCGTAATGTAATAGATGTAAATCGAGTATCCCGCTGTGGCAACGGGATCAAAACTTAGAAAGTAATGATGTAAAGGTATTTCATATTCCCAATGTTTGTATTCGTAGAGATCATTTACACTTATTGCATACCATCCGGATTTAATATCAAGAATTTTATTTCCGTTTAATGACTTATATTCGAAATTTTTATATTCCAAACCAATCCATTGTGGATCTACTGTACCAAAATAGCGGACAAACAACGGTTTTGAATAAGGATGTTCTTTCTGCCATTTTTTTAGATATAGTAAATCTTGTCCCCAATCAATATTCGAATCTAGAAGATATTTTGGCCATTTAAGTGGAGTTCCAGAAACATAATTAAAGTATGATAACGAGTGTAGGAACACGAGGAGACTACTGATAATAGAGAGCCCACAGAAAAAAAACGCAAGAATTTGAAATACTTGATTTGGGGACATTGCAATATAACTTGACCAAACAAAAAGTAGTGGTAATACAGGAAGCACATATCTAAAATGGCGACTAAAACCATCTTCACTACTGATAAATGCAAAAATGATAGCCGCTGTCATGATAATTATGGCGTTATTACGACAATCAAATCCCAATCTTTTCCAACGCCATATTAACCCCAAAAGTGAAACAATAAAAATCATCAAAGTTCCCATGGAATTTTAACGAACATTGCGCAAAGATAATAGCACCACCATCCACGAAACTTTTGCTGCCCATATAAATAAGAGGTCTTCCTTTGTTCAAATTCATGTTTTTGAAAAAATAAAGTATAAAAAATTAGGATCTATTTTGACAACCACTGTGCTATTTGCGCTCGCACACAAGCGCGCCATTTACGCTCGGACATGACCACTAATATGATAGAAAGCACAGAGAATCTGAACGCAAAATTCTCCACACCCATATTCCTTTTTTACCTCTGAAGCACTTACGAATGAGGGAGATAAAGTAACGAAACATATTACACACAGCGAATAAAGCAGAGGACGCATCATTATTCTCACTTTTCTTGAAGATACCTTTTACGACAAAAGTTCGCAATTGCAAAACAAATCATCGCTATCCCAACAGTTATGAAAGCATACCTGAGTAGATTCCACCGTTTGAAATCAATTTGCCGCTCTTTATTACGCTCTTCTTGAAGTATCTTGAAAGCATCGTCTCGTGTATATTCATCAGGAGATAAAGCTAAAACCTTTTCCAATTTTCCGCTATCATTTGCCCTAAAAGTATCTCCTGACGTATCATCTCTCCATAACGAGTTAGCGGGGATGTCAATTGTAAAATCTTTATCAATAAATATCGGACTCAAATCAACGGCGTGAAACGTAAAAACGTCTTCAACAATTAATCTGTTTTTCAACTCTAATAAGGCGGAATCAGAAATATCTTCCACCTTTAACCATGGAACGGCATATCCTCTGCTTACGATTGACGATGGAAAATAAAAATCAGAAACAGGGGCTAATTTTTCCACTTCAGTGATAGACATAATCGCTGTTTGATCTCGAGTTGCCCCGCCTTCCTCTTGTTGAAATACTATTTTAATAGGTCAAAAACCTTTGCTGACATTTATTGTAAAAGTTGTCTTATAGGTTAAGTTACCTTCGATAATCGTCACTTCAACGTTACAAATAATATCACCGTCGTATAGATCAACTGTAGATAATGTTGATTTGATCAATTTTCCTTGAGGCGAACCATTTTTTATAAACTCGCTCACTGAAACAGCGCCTCTGGCATAACAGTTGATTAGATACAAAGGAGGGTAGTTTACAGGCATCACCGATTTGCCATCAAATCTTCCATTGAGCGTTCCAATCGCAGTATAACCATTTGAATTATCCAAAAGATATTGAATCGCCTGACCTTTCTTCCCGTCAAAAATAGACCAATATTCGAGAACGCGTTTTGAGTTAAGAAATTTATATGTTTTGCACGAAATTTTCCCAGAATTTTCTACCGCCACATCATATGAAAGAGGAGGCAATTTTCCAATTCCCAAAGATGGATTTATTTTTACAGATACATCGGTTCTTTCCGTAAAACATGTATAACTACACTTCATCTCGTCAAACTGCGATTCAAAGGACTCTAATCCTTTGATTACATCGTCAATCGCAAGTCCTTGCAAGGAGACCTCTTGACTGTATAAAAATCCACAAAAAACAAAGCGGATGATAAGGCATAGCATACCGATTTGAATAAAACGTACACTTCTTCGATTTTTAATATTTTTCTCACTCATAAAATTCACGCATTTTTCAGTTTTTAAAACCTTTAACCAGAGCATCCATCTGTAGTTTTTTCGTATTGCAATATTTAGGATGATCTTTCTTGTCAATACTCGAAAAACTAAAATTTGAGTTTCTTGTCGCGGAACATTTTTACTACAATAAATGGATTTTAGCATAGACTTGGCTTAAAATGGATATTTATTAAACATTTTTCCCTCACACTCGCTCTAGCGCTAAGTCCTTCAATTGATATTGATTTTTTAATATACGTTTCACGACGAGAATTTGCACTTAAAAATTCGGTTTCCGTTAAAAAAAGGACATTAAGAACATCTACTCCCCAAAATTATATTCTCTTTTACTCTAATTTCGGCACGACAACTTTGCCAATTCTTTGTTCAGCAATGTCATCATACGTTCCGTAAAAATCGGCGTTGTTGTCGAGCCAAAGAATGATTCGTTCCCATTCGTCCGACGATAATTTTACGTTGTAATGTCCGTCTTTCAGCAGCCGATACAACTTTGACGCTTGCGCTCCGAACTTGCCGGGAATCGTTTTTGAAGTTGTCCATGACGCATTATCAAAAAAGAAAACCTGATTCCGCAAATTAGAATACGACGGCGAAAAATGCCCTTTCCCGCGACCGTCGCTCAAGTCAATAGCTTTTTCCTTTTGATGACACTCAACACAATGAGCGTCCCAAATCGGTTGGACAAGACGCGGATAATTGAGCGGTTTCGCTCCGTCCGGCGCGGGGGCGATTTTCGACGGCGTCCGTTGAAACGCAAGCGGTAACGCGCTGGAATGAAGCGGCGCGTGATGCCGTCCTTCATGACATCCTTGACAAATCAGTTCCTCGCCCGGCTTGACATACGTTGCACTTCGCATCGACAAAACCGCCGTACCGTCTTCATTTACCGCTTGAAAATAGATCGGAATATTTACCGGCATATTGAATAACGCGCTGCCGTCTTTTTCTACCGGCACCGTACCGAGAATCATTCTCGCGCCTTTTTGGTCGCCGTAGCCAATCGCAGGATCATGCGCATAAGGATTGGTCTTCGGAAGAAGTTGCACAATACGAAGTTCCTTGATTTTTGTGCCTTTGGGGATTTCCCGCGCGGTATCATAAACGTTTATCACGCCGACCACCGCTGTTTTCGGTAACATTTCGGGATCGGTTGGCACAAATTTTTCGCCGCGTTGAAGCGGTTTCGCAACAAGCACTTTGTGCGGCATAATCGGCGGAATTTCTCTCGCGCGAATCGGCGTCGGCGATTGACAGGAAATATCCGGGTCACGATACAAAAGCGTGCGGTTGCCGAAAGAATCCAATAAATAGATACCGTAATTATTGAGCGGTCCCGCGGCGGAACTACTGAACGGATCGTAAACGCAAAGATAAAAATCTTCACTCAACGGATACGGTTGACCATAATTGACCGGATCGCGATGCGTTACGTTTTCCGATTCCGGGAACAATTGGTCGGGCGTTATTCGGCGAATCGGCGACATCTCATCGTCGTCTTCCACATCGGGATCAATCAAAATCAGCGAACCGAAATATTGTCCGTGATGACAGCACGCGGTTGCGGTATATTTATTTGAGTGAGGAACGCTCCGCACACTGTTTTCAAAATGCGGACGGTTGCGTTCATGATCGGGATAATTTCCATGAATCGGACGCGAATCCCGCCCGTCGGGAGTTGTTACCCAAGGATGATGCGCTTGACTAAACCCGCGATCCACATAATCCCATCGCGTATAAATAATCATGCCGTTATGATCAATGTTCGGAAACCATTCGTTGGTTTCGTGCGGACTGAGCATCGCAATGTCCGAACCATCATAATTCATCGAATGGAGCGTGTAACTTGGCACAGGACGACCATGACACCGTCCGTAACCGCCGCGACGCTCCGAAATAAACGCAATTCGTCCATTGGGCATATAACACGGACAAATGTCGTTCCACGCTCCGTCGGTCAGTTGCGTCAGATGTTGACCGTCCGCATCAACTTCAAAAATATGATAGCAATTTTGGGCGTCCCAAGTGTAAGTATGCCGCGGCTGCTTCGCGTCGGCGGCGGAAAAAATAATCTTTTTCGCATCAAACGAAAGTTCCGGCGAAACAAACGCCCATGTCGAATCTAACGTTGTGCCTTTGAGCCGCCCGTTCTCAAGCATGCTGTTTTCAAGCACGTTGCGGACAGTTGGTTTATCGGAAAATGGATGTTCCAGCACAAACAATCCGCCGCCTTGCCGACCATGAAAACCAAAAAACTGATCGCACATGTGATTGCCTTCTTTTTCCGGTTCGGGATTGAAATGACGTTTGAGGAACAAAATTTGGTCGAAATCAAGCAACGGATTTTTTAACGAAATTGTTCGCCGCAACGCGACCGCTTTAGCAAACAACGCCTTTCGAGAATCCAAGTTGTTTATCGGCACGTCCGCGTTTTTCTGATCAAGTTGTTTGAGCGACGCCAATTCCTTATCCAGATTCGGAGCGTTTTCAAACAATTGAAAATGTTCTACCAGCGCACGAGTTCGGCGCAATATAATGTCCACCGGATCACGGTCGGTTGTCAAAATCGTGGATTCCCGCCGTAACGCTTCGGCAACGACATTGGATTTCATTCCGGCAACAATTTGTCGTTCCAACGAAGCAAACTCGCTACCAAGTTCGTCCATCACGCCAATTTCCAACCGTTGCGTATTTGATTTCACCGTGCGCACTTCGCCGCCCAATGGAATTTCTAGTTTCGCATCCGCCCAATCCGCATGGTCGTGTCCGTAACCTTCCGGTCCGGTATCGACTACGAGCGTCAGAGTTTTGATCAGAGCAAACTCGACCTCGCACCGTTTTGCTTCTGCTGCGCCGACCATAAAACCGCTTCGCCAAAGCAATTTTTTATCGCCGTAAACTAAAAATTCGGCGTGACCTTGTTTTCCAACTTCGTCGTCGATACCGACCCACGCGGAAAATCGACCTTGCGTTTGCGGAACGCGAATAACGATACTTCCGGGCGAATGATGTCCAACTCCGCGTTCGAACTTACGTCCGGCAATCGAAATCGGATTCCCGCCGACTGATTTTTTTGATTGCGTTGTTTGCCACCCACAATCGGTGATTTTTAAATCCAGCGAGTCCACATAATAATCTTCCGCGAACAAAAAACACCCAGCAAACGCCGTCAAAAAAACGACAACCCCCGAAAAAAGAGTGGTTTTCATGTTAATCCTCACAAAATTGCAAAATTGACGCTATGGAAATTTGATGGAAGAGAGACACTACGCTTGTATTATATCCGAAACATTTGGCGGCGACAAGAAAAAATGATTTTTGACAGGAGCGAAATTCTAACTAAACTTTTGCAAAGTTTAAAATGAGACTAGGAAATAAGGTATTTGACGCATATAAATATTAGCAAAATAAACTATTTGTTACGAAAATACTGTATTTTTGCACAAAAATAGATGTCGTTTTTTTAGACACTTATGAAATCAGGACAAAAATACATTTTTTACACAAAACACAAACAACTGCTACAAATATCAATATACTATCGTATTTTATAGCATTAAACAAATTTGCAAAAGTTCAGTTAGATCATGGCTTACAAACGAAAACTATAGGGAATAA
>JAIRYX010000108.1 GCA_031267635.1 Planctomycetaceae bacterium | reverse complement strand
AAACTAAAAAATGTAGCCAATAAATCAAAAACAAAAAATTGACGTAAATACTAAAGTATCAATAACTTACAGTGGAAACTCTTGTTTGATTGAAAAGGAACTTCCGTTTTAGAAGTTCCCTTCGGTAAAATTGACGGTAACTATTCCGTTCTCCTGTACGGATTTATTTGGTGTGGGCGACTGAATAGACGTTTCCTGAATGTTAATCTCGCTCAGGCGTAACATGAGCGCTGATTATAGAATTAGGGGAATTTCTAAAAACCTCATTTTCAACAAACGTGACCATTAAAAAATAAGGGCTTACGAATACTTGGGAGAGGTTTTTAGAAATTCCCTTAGACTAAACGGCAATCGTTATTCCAGCGATGTTGCGGAAAGCCAAGTCCCAAAACGGCGGCGAGTTTAAGGTCGCGCAAAGAATGAGTAACGCCGTCATCTAAAATTCGTTGAGCTTCATGGAACATCTCGCCGACTGTTCTTGCGAGAATTTTTTCATTGGTGAATGATTCTGCCGACTCGTTGTTTTTATTGATGAATTGTTTGGCAATCATCGCGTTCAATTCTGCGTTGTCGGTTACGGGCGTATCCCACATTGTCATTACCTCTGCAGTTGAAAGACTAGGCGTTTTTGTTGAAAGTTGCAACACTTCCGAATGTTTTGCCGCTGATTTATAACAATAAAATCCTCGCCCGGTTTTGCGTCCGAGAAACCCTAATCGTGTCAATTCCAGCAAAATCGGCGACGGCTCAACGCGGTCGGGAAACGCTTTGTAAAGAACCCAACCGCCGTGTAATGTAACATCCAAACCGATTTCGTCCATAATGCGAAACGGTCCCATCGCCATACCAAACCGCTCTGCCGCCGTATCAATTTGACGAATCGTTCCGCCTTCGGTCAGCAACTGCAACGCACCGGATAAATAAGCGTTAAGAAGACGATTCACCAGAAATCCCGCGCCGTCGTTGACCGCGATTGATGTTTTGTCGATAGCGCGAGCGAGCGATTCCACGTTTTGAATTGTTGACGCCGACGTTTTGTTCCCGCGAACGATTTCGACCAACGATCTCGACCGAACAGGATGAAAAAAATGAAAGCCGCAAAATCGTTCAATCAACGTGTTTTCCAGCGTTTCCGCAAGTTCGGTGATGGAAATTGTCGATGTGTTGCTCATCAAAATCGCGTTGTTTTTCAGCAGCGGCATAATCTGACGATATAATTTTTCCTTGACACGTTTTTTTTCAGTTACGCTTTCCAAAACATAAAGCGCCGAACAAATCGGCTGCAAATTGTCGGTACATTCGAGCAACCGCAACGCCGCGTCAAGATTTGTCTCGATCTGCATTTTGAGTTCGGCTGCCGTGCGGTCACGTGCCGACTCAACCGCCGTCGAAGAAGTGTCATATAACACGACCGAAAAACGTTGCCGGAGAAATATTGCGGCAATAGCAATTCCCATCTGCCCCGCACCGAGAATCGCAACGGTTTTATTTTCGCAATTATTCATAAGACTTACATTATTGGGATAGACTTGTTCAATAACCATTCACGATCATTTATTGACTCGTGTTACAAGAAGGGTCAATTCAGTCCGAAATCTGGTTATTTAGAGTGTGTACAATGATAACTTTTTCGAAGAAAAACAATCAACGAACAACAGCTCATTTTTTGAAAATTATTTGCGTAAAATCCATTAGCTTGAATTCCACTATTTTTAGCCATTAAAAATTTTTTAGCTATTCCAAAGGAAGACAGGCAGTTTTTCGCAATTCGCCCTGAAAGGGCGCTTGGATAACGATATTTGGCTGACGCCCTTTCATGGCAACAAAACTCTTGCTTCGTTTCTTGAATGTTAATCGCTCATGCGTAACATGAGTTAATAACATTGCAACAACTTTTTATCTTTCTTTATTATTCCAAATCATGCAATTCAACAGAAAGCGTTTCGCTTTGTGCCATTTCCAGTAATTTTGGGCGAGTTTCCGGCTTTTGTTCGAGTAAGACGACACATTGAGCGGCGATGGCTTCGTTGCGACCAACGGCTCCGAGTTTTTCGGCGGTTTTGGCTTTGATGTTGACGCGGTCGGAACTCACTTTGAGTAATTCGGCAATGCGTCCGCGAATGTCCAATTTATGATGCCCTAAACGCGGCGATTCGGCGATAATTGTACAATCAATATTGGCAATACGCCAATTATTTTTCTTGATAAGTTGATATGCTTCCGTCAACATTTCTGCCGAATCACGCCCAAGATTCATCGGATCGTCATCGGGAAACATTTCGCCAATATCTCCCAAACCGGCGGCTCCAAGTAACGCGTCTGTTACGGCATGTAGTAACACATCGGCGTCGCTGTGTCCCTCCAAAGCAAAATCGCTCGGAATCCGCACGCCGCCAAGTAAAATCGCCAATCCTTTTTTTGTGCGATGAATGTCAAAACCGATTCCTACTCTTTGCGACAACATTGTCTGCTCCCGAAATATTCTACTCCCAAAATGAACAAAAAACTTTTATCATCCATTATCGAATATGGCTTATATTTTCCACCAAAATTGTATCATTTCTAAAACTTTTTGAAAAGAGACCGGAAATAAAGTCATGGAATGTATGGAAAAAACGCTTGTTTGGAAAAAAGAAATTCTACTTTTTATCAATTTTGTCCTCCGTATTGTATTAAAATTGTCCTTGTTGTAAAATAAATTCGTAACTATTTAGCAGAGTAATGGTTTTGGGCGATGGCAGGCGAAATTTTGGCATACTCCAATCAAAAACATGCCCCTACTGAATAGTTACATAAATTATATTTATCAGATCGCTTTAAATTTCGACTTTCATTAAAAATAACGTTAAGGACAAAAGGAACTTTGGGGACATAATGAACTGCCCTAAAAATCGAAATTTCACGAAGAAAATTTATGTTTCCAAAAGCTCAATGTTGGTGAATTTTTGTTCAATAATAAATCAGTATTTTAATATATAAGAAAATTATGTCAGCAAACGATCAGGGAACGGAAGTCATTTATCGGAAACGTGGCGTGCCGGAAGGACTTTGGGTGCGTTGTCCCGGGTGCCAGGCGACGATTTTCCGCAAAGAAGCGGAACGACGGATGGGAGTTTGTCCCGATTGCGATTATCATTGGTATGTTTCCGCGCAAGAGCGAATCAAGCAGGTTCTTGACGAAGGAACTTTCGAGGAATGGGACGCCGATATGGTTTCCGACGACCCCATCAATTTTATGGACCGCAAAAGCTATAAAGAACGGATTGCCGACGACCAAAAACTGACTGGACTAAAAGACGCTACCGTTACAGGTTTGGGACGAGTACGGGCGAGGCGGGTTGCGTTTGGCGTGACTGATTCGCGTTTTATTATGGGAAGCATGGGATCGGTAGTTGGCGAAAAATTGACACGCGCTGTCGAACGCGCGACCGAACAAGATTTACCACTTATCATTATTTCCGGTTCCGGCGGCGGCGCAAGAATGCACGAAGGAATTCTTTCACTGATGCAAATGGCAAAAGTTTCGGCAGCGTTGGCTCGATTCCACGAAATGGGAGGACTTTTTATTTCGGTGCTCACAAACCCGACAATGGGCGGCGTTGCGGCAAGTTTCGCGTCGCTCGGCGATCTTGTTTTTGCCGAACCGAGAGCGCTGATTGGTTTTGCGGGACCGCGAACGATCAAAGCGACTTTGCGAATAGAACTTCCGAAAGGTTTTCAAACCAGCGAATTTCTTCTCGAACACGGTTTCATTGATCGAATTGTTCGCCGCTCCGACCTCAAAAGTGAACTGGCACGTGCCATTGATTATTGCGGGAAGTAAATAGTAGGTAAATAAAGATAAAAGTTAAAAAGTTTTTTAAATCGCAAAAGTTACTTATCTCCTTAAATTTTACTCTTGTTTTTATCGAAACTGTTAGAAAATACAATGAAAACTCAAGCAAAAATCAATTGCACGAACAATCTCCGACAATTCATAAAAAAATTGGGAAAAAATACGGCTTTCTCTTGCAATTGTACGCATTTGAAGTCAATATAATTAAGGATAGGAATGAGTTTTTTGAAAAACATTACTTAAGTGATGAAATAAAAATTCAAACGGCAAACAAAAAATTATTCTCCATGAAAGGTACGAAGAAACGCAAAAGCTTTTAGAAATAAAGATTCGAAATATTTGTTGTTAAATTTCATATGTTTCGTAATCTGCGCATTAATAATGCTCGATATTCTGTTTGCAGTTTTGAGTAAAATAGACCTTTTCTCTAACTTCATATCAGGTCGTTTAGGTAAAACAGGTAAATACAAAAATAACTGTTTTTGAATAGTGTTCGCTCTATTGATAGGGTTAGAGAAAAGGTCTAATATGAATCGGTGTTTTTATGATGAAATATTTTCGTGTTTTGGCGTTTTGGGGTGTGGCGATGATTTTGCTGCAAGCGTTTCAACCAAATGTTTTTGCGGCGGAAAAAACAGGCGGCGAGGAATTGCCGGTTCCTTGGTTGATGGGGAATATTATTGTCGTGCTGTTTGCTATCGGGCTTGTCGCGCTGGCGACTCGTTCCAGCCGACGCGATTTTTCCGCAATTCCCGACGAATTTGGCAATCGCCCGAATGCCAGAAATTTGAAAAAGAAAAAGGGAAAAGTCAAACTTGATTTCAGCCACGGACCGATTCAGCATCCCGATTTGCAAAACGCACTGGTACTCAGTATTATTGCGTTTTTCATTCCGATCATCGTTTTGTTTGCGATTCCCTCCGCGATGCGTGTTCGTGACGAAATCAAAGGCGACCCACGATTTCTTGGCGGCGGACTAGCAAATTTTCTCGTGATTCTCAATTATATCACAGTGGCGATTTGGATATTGAGCATCATTGGTGGTGTTGTTGGAATACTTATTGTTCTGTCGTCAGGCGGAAGCGCCGGTGGTTAAAAAGAAAATAATTATTTATGTCAAAAGAATCTCAAAAACAAATGGCTGACAAACAATCCGCAAATGAAAACGCTTATCCGCTTTATATGAAAGTGATTATCGTCGTGATTTTTGTGGCTTTGGCATATTATGGAGTCAGAAATCATTTTTTCGTAAGTAAACCTTATAGCACGGTCGGCGAAACGATGGGGACAATTCCTTATTGCGTTCAAGTTTTTTCAAACACAAGCCGCGGATGGGAAAAGACTTCAGACGAAATAAAAAAAGAATTGACACGAATTGACTATCTGATGTCTACTTACAAAAAAGACTCGGAAGTTACGAAATTCAACGAAAACTTCTCCACAGATTGGATTGAAGTGTCTGGTGAATTGGTGAAATTAGTCAAATTATCCAAAGAAGTATCGGAAATTGTCGATAAAAAATTCGACATAACCATCGCGCCGTTAGTCGATTTATGGGGATTTGGTCCGCACAAACACACACTTACCAATCTGCCGTCGCCCGCTGATATTGCTTTGATGCAGAGTAAGTCGGGATTGGACAAACTCGAATTTCAGGAAAATCCGCCCGCGTTAAAAAAAACGGTGGAGGAACTTCAGATTGACCTTTCCGGCATTGCGAAAGGTTACGCTGTGGATCGTGTCGCGGCGGTGCTGGAAAAACACGGATATGTGAATTATTTGATTGAAGTGGGCGGTGAAACTCGCACGCGCGGTTACAAAACCGACCGTCAAACGCACGAAATGCATTCTTGGCTTATTGGAATCGAAGTCCCGTTTCCGCGAGTGCAATTTCAGATGTTGCAAGTTTTTGCGCCGGTAAACTTGAAAGATCATGCGATGGCAACAAGCGGCGATTCGCAAAATTTCACGGAAATTGCAGGTCAGCATTACACACATATTATTGATCCGATTTCCGGCGAGGCAAAAAAAACATCGCTATCCAATATCAATGGCAACGAGGAAATCGGCTCCGTATCAGTCATTGCGTCCAATTGCGCACAAGCCGACGCATTGGCAACCGGATTCTTTTTATTAGAAACTGAACGCGGTATTGAAATTGCGAATCAGCATAAAATTCCGGTGATTTATGTATTGCGGACAGGTAACCAGGACGAGCCGTTACGAATAGTCAAGTCCGACGCGGTTTGCGAAGAGCGTCCGCTAATTAAAAAAACATGGTGGGAAAGCGTCACATCATGGTTTGGCGGTTCAGAGGACGAACGCCCGCAGCCGCAGATATTAACGGTAAATTGAATAAAGGGAATCTCTAACAACTTATGTCTAATAGGAGGTGTGATATACTCATTGCGCTTGAGTTTTGGGTAACAATCCATCATCTAAAAAATAGTGGCGAGTTTGGGGGTTTTGTTGGTCATAGTAAAATCTTTCGGATAACCAGTCAATGGAGATATCGTCATTAAGATTATTACCCCGTGCGGATTTATTTGGTTTGAGCGACTGAATAGTTACGGTAAATTTACAGTAGCACAATTTTTGACTTTGTACTAGACAGGTGAAAAATGAAAAAATCGAGAAAACATGACAACACATCACACACACGTTTTCTACGTGTTGAAACACTGGAAAACCGCTTTTTGTTGTCCGTCTCGTCGCCAAATCTGGACGAGATACAAATTGATGGAAACCAACTTTCTTATGAATCTTTATTGAATTTTGCCGAAATTCCGGCATATATCGCAACACAACCATCGTCCGATGCATCTCCGGCAATACGTCATTCGGAAATTGCGATTGTGCCGGACAGTGTTGCAGTAGATGACATTAGTACGGCGTCCGAAACTGAAAATGTTGCCAATTCATTAAATTCCATCGTTGCGGAAGAACAACAATTACCTATCGTCAATATTACAAAAGTTCATGACGGAATTGCAACGCCTGACGGCAACATTCTTCAAAATGCCAGTTTTGAATTGGAACGAAACGATTCACATGCATCTGACCGTTCTCTTGACGTAACTGTATGGTTTCGTATTATTTACTCACATAACTGGACGATTCAACAACCGGACGGTACAACAACGATTATACCGGGGTTGGTGTCTGATTTGGTATTGCGATGGTGTACGGTAACATTTCAGCCCGGTGAAACAAAAACTCAAATTACGTTGCCTGTTGCACAAGGATATTTTACGGGAAATGTAACATTGCAAGTTAGTTTGGGTAACTCGTCGGAAAATGAT
>JAIRYX010000106.1 GCA_031267635.1 Planctomycetaceae bacterium | reverse complement strand
GCTTCCTGCATCTTTCGACGATGATATTGACGATATTCACCAACCAGACTATGGCAAAACAAGAGAAAAATTAAAACGGTAAGAACAATCGTTGTTTTATCGACCTTTTGATTCGCGGGAATTTTCATTATGGAAAAGTTATACTCCTCACACTTTATTTTTTTTCAAAGGGACATTAGAAACAAAAGGGACTTTTAGGACGTGATGAACGATCAAATCAGTCTTAAAAATCGAAATTTCAAGTGTGAGAAGTATAATCGTTTCTCACTCGCCTTCCGGTTCGCTTTCCGTTTGCGGTTTGAATTTCGGCACAAGGTGTTCGGGGACAATCGGGCGGCGGCGTGTTTGGGCGAGACGTTCCAACGCTTCGCGTTGCGCTTGCAAATGCGTTCCGTTCGGACCATATTTTTTAATCAAAACCGCCACTTTGTCGGACGGCTGCGCGCCGACGCTCAGCCAATACGCGATTCGGTCGGCGTTGAGCAACGCACGTGCGTCAACTTCCGGCACCAACGGGTCGTAAGTTCCCAATTCTTCGAGAACGCGACCATCGCGCGGCGTGCGAGCGTCTGTCGCACAAAGACGGAAAAACGGACGATGAAGCCGTCCCAGCTTTTTCATACGGATTCGTACTGCCACTTTTAATAATTCTCCTAAATAGATGAATTTAACCGGTCATTTTTCTCCACGAAGAACACAAAGAATTACGATAATTTTGTTAAAAAATATTTTTAATGATCGTATTTTCGCGTGTTCCGTGTGTTAAAATTTGACTTAAATTGGTTGTTTGAAATTATACTTTTAACTGATTTTTTACTTTTTTCGTTTTTTACGGAGTTCTTTTTCGCGTTGTTTTTTGGCTTTGGCTTTGTCCGCCGAAGAAAGACGTTTTCCTGTTCCTTTTTTGGGCAGAGATAAATTTCCGCCAAGCGGATTCGACTGTAAACCTTTTGTTAAATTGTTTACTGTTCGAATGCGGTCCTGTAACCCCATACCGGACATAGATTTCATCATTTCCGCCAACGGCAGGAACGATTTGATGAGTTCGTTGACATGAAACGGTTGCACGCCCGCACCATTGGCGATGCGAGTGCGACGGGATTGATCAACAATCCGCGGATTACGGCGTTCCGCAGGAGTCATGGAATCAATGATGCCGCCGAATTTTTTCATTTCGGAGTCGGCGTCAAGATTCATATTTCCCATCAATTTAGAAACTTGTCCCATTCCAGGCATGAAACTGAGCAATTTTCCAAACGTACCAAGTTTTCTCGCTTGTAGCATCTGGGTACGGAAATCGTCGAGCGTAAACTCGCCTTTTTCCAATCGCTCCTGTTGACGTTTTAGTTCTTCCTGATCGAGTTTTTGTTGGGCTTGTTCAATTAACGTCAACATATCGCCCATACCGAGAATCCGCCCCGCCATTCGGTCGGGATGAAACTCTTCGAGAGCGTCAAGCGTTTCGCCGGTTCCGATGAATTTAATCGGTACGCCGGTAACATGCTTGACAGACAACGCCGCGCCGCCGCGTGTGTCGCCGTCCAGTTTGGTGAGAATGACTCCGTTGAGTTCGAGTGCGTCGTTAAACGCTTTCGCGCTATTGACCGCGTCTTGACCGGTCATCGCATCGACAACGAAAAACACATGATCCGGCGTCACTTTTTTCTCAATTTGCCGGAGCTGTTGCATTAATTCATCGTCGATATGCAAACGTCCGGCGGTGTCAAGAATTAAAACCTCAATATCGAGCGATTTGGCTTTTTGAAGAGCTGCTTGGCAAACGGCAATCGGGTCTTTATTTACTCGATCCGTATGAACCGGAATCCCAAGCGTGTTGCCGATGATTTCCAATTGATCAATAGCCGCAGGACGCTGAAGGTCGGCGGCAACGAGCATCGGCTTAATATCTTGCTGTAAAAACGATTTTCCTAATTTACCGCAAGTTGTCGTTTTACCGGAACCTTGCAAACCGCACAACATGATAATTGAAAGCGGTTTTTGTAAGTGCAATTCGTGATCAACCGGTCCCATCAATTTGATCAGTTGTTCATGGACGATTTTAACGAGTTGCTCGGTTGGGTCGAGAGTTTTCATGACCCGCTCGCCAAGCGCTTGTTCGGTCACACTCGACATAAAATCTCGAACAACGCTAAAGCTCACATCTGCTTCAAGAAGAGATTGTTGAACAAGCTGAAGTCCTTCGCGCATATTTGATTCGGTCAGTTTTCCTTTTCCACGCAAGGTTTTAATGGCGGAGTACAGACCTTCCTGAAGGGACTCAAACATGGCGAATTCCGATTTTTTCTATATTTTCTAGTTTCCAAAGAACAACGCGACAAATTCATACGTCTCTTGTTCTGCCGAGTAACAAACTACCAAGAATGCAAAATAAGAGCGTTTCCAGAAAGCTCCAGGCTCACCGGAAAACCACTCCAATTAGTGTCAAATATAAACTATTAAAATTATTTTATGTATTTTACCCCCAAATTTCTGAATGAAAAGAGGTGGGCACAAGATTTTCCTTTGGTAAGTTATGTTACGCATAGCAATGAACATTCAGGACACACCCGCGTCCAGATTTTTCTCTCGGACGCCGGCTCGCGGGTCTCCGACGTCCCATCGGAGACGGCAATTCTTGGCTTTTGGGGTTCATTTTCTCGAAATTCTT
>JAIRYX010000095.1 GCA_031267635.1 Planctomycetaceae bacterium | reverse complement strand
AATTTATGGATCACGCCGCGAACGGTGCAAACATTTTGTTGAACGATTACGGATATCTCCGGCGCAAACTTGCCACAAGAATGAAGCCAGAGAATGTCAAAGCGACGCATAATCCGCGTATCGGGATAAGTGTAACGCAACTGCTGAAACGCCGCCCGCTGGTCTGCCGTATAATCTGTCCGCAACATATTGAAACTCCTCATTACTGTAAAACAAAAAAAGGATTCTAGCATATTGGAGAGAGCTCGAAAAGAGCAGATAGTTGGCGAGCGGGAGTATAACTACAAAATTTTTAGTTTTTTATACTCCTCACACTTTAAAATTCAGTTTTCATCAAAAAAGGGACATTAGAGACCAAAGGGACTTTGGGGGACGGGTGAAGCTTCTGAAAAGAGTCTCTATGAACCATTTCATTTTCATTGCGTGCTTTCAGAGCTTGTCTCGGTTGTTTCTTCTGCTACAACTTCTGAAAAATCTATCATTTCGAACGAAAGCGGAACAATCAATGAGTATTTGATGATGCGTTCCTGTTCATTGTCCGCCGACAATAAACTCTGCATCATTGTCGGCTTATAACTTTTACGGCGGATTGATAACGTGATTTGAATCGCAAGCGGCAGTATTCCATCTTCTGCGTCCATATCCCACTCTTCGAGCCATTCGCCTTCTTCAATCGCGTGTTTTGGGTCGTCGTTGATATAATAGAGAAACTCAATATTATCGACTTCCGGCGCAAGATGTTCGTCGCGTTCCGACATATTCGACGCGGAATCCAATCCCTGCTCGACCGCATATTGCGTCATCAATCGGTTCATTTCGCGGTAATAAAGCCCGTAACGAATCGGCGAATCCATCCATGTTTGCCCGTCCGGGTTCGGCGCGACGCTTGATCCAAGTTGTTGTTTTTGATATTCTTCGTCGGCGTCAGCGGTTGCTGTGTCGTAGCCGAGGTAATACAACACCGTCTTGTGTCCGCAATCCAATTGATCAAGTTCCGGCATGCGCTCGATTTCGTCGTAATTGCTGTAATTATAACTGTCGGCTTGATAGTTGAAACGTTCTCCCGGCGTTGCCCGCATGGTGTCGATTTGCAACCAGTCGAGTCCGCCGTAAATCCCTTTTTTCGTGCCGATAATGTTGTTTTCAAAATCGTCGGCATATTCCGTATCGTCCGTGTTTTCCGATGTTTCCGCGTTTGCGGTATCGGTGGTTGTTTCGCCGGATGTTTCCGATTCGCCGATTGCGGTTGCACTGTTTGACGCCTTGCTGTTTTCTTTGGTTTCCGAGTCGAGAACCGCCGCGCGGATATCAGCGGCGATTCGATTGAGAATGCTCCTCGCGAGTTGCGATTCCTCAACTTGCAACCGGCTCTGTGTCTGATTATTCAGGTGCGTATCAATCGCCGTCCCGATAATCAACATCAATGCCATCAACAGCGAAAGCGATAATAATACTTCAAGCAACGTGAATGCTTGAGAAGAAAGTTTTGGTATTGTTTGAGGAATTTGTATGCGCATAAAATAATTTTCTTTATACTTCGTCAATTTGCGGAGGTGGACGGCGTCGTTGTTCCCGAAGCAGATGCGGCGGATTCGGATTCGAGGGCTTCTTTAACGGCGGCTTTGTCCAGCATCCAGCGTACTAATCGGCACGAAACCGGTTCACGCAACGAATTATTCGGCAAGTATTGCGTTACTGTTACGAGGACTTCAAGAAGTCCGTAATCGTCCAACGTGTTGATTTCTATCGAGTATGTCCATTTGTAATCGTTGCTGTTATTCGGATTAGACGCACCGGAGTCGGGAAAATCAAGTACCGGTTCGTCGTACACCGATTCAAATTCAATCATGCCGTTCATCAGTTGCGACATGACGCTCTCGCAGAGTAACTGAGCTTGCGTGGTATCGCGTGCCGAAACCGCGTTCATCATGGAGGTGCGCGATATGCTGACCACCACCGCCAGCGATCCCGCCAGAAACAAAAGCGACATGATAATCTCAACCAACGTCAAACCGCATCGTTGGCGAAATTTCGAGGTTTGACGTGTGAAGCGTGAAGTTGACATTAAAAAATACAGTTCTAATCAGGAGAAATAATATAGAGATATGAGGAATATTTTAATTTGCCGTTTTTCCTGCGTCCAGATAACCTTCATACGTTGTTTCCGTACAAATCTTTCCAACATAAATCGTTCCGGTTAAACCGCGAAGATGCAATTCGACACAGCGTGATTGAGCATTTTTCAATAAAATCGTAGCCGTTGAAGTGGTGCCATCGGGATAAAACAGAATCGGCTGCGACCAGCTTTCATAATTGAAGGAATAATGATTTGTCCCTTCGTAATACGTTTTCCTCGCGTCTGGCTTGACATAGCAATCTGCGAAAAAGCAATCTCTTTGAAGTCGATTTTTATCAGAATTTTCTAGGAATTCCTGTTTAAGATTCGATTCCGGGTCGGGAATATAATAATCGTCTTCGGTTAATTCGTCGGGATCAATCGTTTTATCAAGCTGCAGATCGTTATCGTCGTAATTGTTACTCTCCGGCGTTGAAAACTTTGCGGCAAAATGCGGATCGAGAATCTTATCCACGCGAAAACGGTTTTCGCCGTAGGAAAATCGAAAACAATAAACGTAACCGTCTTGCATCGCCTTGATTCGCAACCGCGTCCATTCCGCCCGGACGTCGTCCGACGACTGCCGAATCCGGTAATAACTCAAAACGCCGCTCGTAAAACCAAACGCCAAGGACGCCATAATTAACATAATGGTCAGAACAAGCATGATTTCAACGAGCGTAAACGCTTGTCGGGATTGTAGATTACGATGATGTGTCATTTTTAGGAAAATTTGGTTGAGGAGGATTCCTTTAACTCTGTCTTCATTATTATAAACACCAAACGCTCAAAAGCAGCACGTTTTTTCAAAAAGTTTGTGTTTTCGCGTTTTCAAAGGGGGAGGGACAACAGGAAATAGTTGGGACTTCAGAGACTCCTGGAACAAGGAAAACTGTCTGAAAAAGAGTACCCCAAAGCGGATTATCCTGCTTATTTCACATTTGAGAGAGGGAATAATGTTTGCTCATCAACTAAGTAAACTGAACTCAATAGAAATATAAAACCACTAAAATACACGTTAAAGCAAAATATTTAAGGGAACTTCTAAAAAACTCCCCTAAAAGTAAAATAATCAGTAGGAAACTTCTAAAAACCTCATTTTCAACAAACGTGACCGTTGAAAAATAAGGGCTTACGAATATTTGGGAGAGGTTTTTAGAAGTTCCCAGTAATTTTTCCGCACAACCATCAATTTTCACAAGTTCAGAAATATTCATAGAATCCTATCTCCCTTCTTTGACAAAGGAAGAAAGAAAACCTGAACAGAGTATAGAGACTCTGTTCAGGCAAGTAGCACGTGTTCGCATTGACAATTATGTACTGATTAGCGTAATTGTCGTTGCTAACCCGTACTATGTGCCCGGCGAAGTTTCTATGCTTCGTTCGGGCTTTCTTTTTCTTGCTAAAAACTATCTTCTTTTGTCAAAGAAGGGAGATATGATTGTATGAATATTTCTGAACTTGCAAAAATTGAGGGTTGTGCAGAAAAATTAATTTATCTGCTAATAAAACTTGGACACCAAACACCTGTTGAATTGTGTAATGTAGCCGAACTAAATAGAATAGTATTACAAAGAATTTTAGGTCAACTTTTCGAAAAAAACACCATCATCAAATATAAATACGGGCATTACAAGTGTAACCCAGAGGTTACAGTTCAAACTGCCTCCCCTTTAAAAGAAAGAAAGGGATTTAAATTTTTAAAATTCAAAAATCTCCTGCCTTACGGCAGTCGAGGAAAAAAAATCCAGCAAGCAACTTATAACTAATCGTCCCTGAAAAATTTCCAGTGAAAATTTCATCGTCGCGATCTGATCAGCCACAAGTTCATTTGGTTCGCAAACCAAGCGGCATAGCAAGGCGAATACGAAAAAATCAGCTTGGAACTGGGCGGTTCGTCGTTTCTTTGATGAAAGTTGCGCAGCCGGACAAGGAACGGGCAAGAGAGGTGTCCGTTATTTTCTGAATCCGTTCTCGGAGTCGTGAAAGTCATGCAAGAGAGAAGAAGAATGTCGCTAGAGCTTGCGTAGAAT
>JAIRYX010000517.1 GCA_031267635.1 Planctomycetaceae bacterium | reverse complement strand
AAACGCTCTGTTTAGCTTTTTCATCGCTGAAACTCCTTAACTTTAGTTTTTTGAAATGGGCTGACAAAAATCACAGTGATTTCGCCATTCGATAAGTGATTCTTACTTGTTTATTATGTGCAGGCAAATTAAGATCGTCAATAGGAATGTTGGGATTTAGGGAAATTTTTTGGAAAATAATTGATTTATACAATGTTGGTAACGATTCAGTTGCCTTGTGCGGATTTATACTCATCACATTGTAAAACTTGTTTCTCACAAAGACGCTAAGGATGTCGAGGGATTCTAAAAAATAAATTCTTTGTGCCTCCGTGCCTTTGTGAGAAAACATAAATTTAAAGTCGTTGGGGGCTTCTAAAAACCTCATTTTCGACACACGTGACCATTGAAAAATAAGGGCTTACGAATATTTGGAAGAGGTTTTTAGAAGTTCCCCGTTGTAATATATTTGGCTGGGCGATTGAATAGTTACAAATCCTAGAACTATTCAGTCGTTCAAACCCAATAAACCCGCACAAGGCAACTGAATCGTTATGTTAATACTTGTTGATATGTACTTTATTCCTGCAATTTTATTTTTCCTCAAAATATTACCTAATTTTCACACAACCGCGCGAATAGCAATAAATTTTTTTAAAACGGCTATTAAAATTCTTTCTTTTCTGATAAAATACATCATTGAAGTTATCATACTAAATGTTGATATTGTCGCCGTAGAATCAATTTTGATTGGATTTCCATAAATCTTTCTGGTATATTTATAAGAATGCCTTCTTCCTTGTTTCAATATGAAATGCTGCCGACGACGTGGTTTTATCTGTCGTCTTTAATTATTATTGCAGTATTTTTTAAGTTTAACCGGTTTTGGAGTATCCGAAATCTGGACATCGTCGGGTTGATGCTCACCACGCCGGGATTGCTGTTTCTCGCTATGAATAACAGCCGTTTGGGTTACGTCTGGCTATTCGGTTGCGGGTTTTTGTTTATTATTCGTTTGTTTCTTGACCTTCTGATGGTACGCCGTCCATTGCTCGAACCGAACCTAAATCCTCCGGGGGCGACACTTGCGGTCATTTTGTTGATGGCGTTTATGTGTGCGAATATTATAATCAACCGCGGCGCAACGGTAGATTCGGTGAGAACGTTGCGGTTGGAGCAAATCCTTACGCTCGAAGATTGGGACAGTCGTCAAAAACCGCTTCAAATGCGAATTGCCGGTTTTCGTCCGTTCCTTGCCGTCACGGACTTGACCAATCAAGTGATGGCGCCCGACAAGCAATTTCTCAATATTTATCTCCACGAAAAAGCGTTAGAAGAAGAGAAGAAACGGCAAAAACATCCGGTTCCGCCGCTTTTGTCGTCTAAAGAATCAAATGCCGAAACGATGATCCGCCGCATGTTTGACGGGGTTTTCGGCACGCCGTCGGTCAATGGAAACGCTGATAAAAATCTTGATGGGAAAATTATTCCCGTTTCGTACCTCGAACAACAAGACGCTTCCGCCGATCCGTTTCCGGTAATAACATCCGGGCTTACAATCTCTTCTTCCAGTGAAATTTCAAAAAATGACAATCGTGCGCAAACTTTAAATGTCGGTACGTTGTCTGCGCAAAATGAATTTAAACGCTCCTTTTGGGTTGAATCGGGCGTCATTTTGTTGGTCATTTTAGGGCATATCGCGGTTGTTCTCGGATTGATTCAAATCGGTCATTGCCATTTTAATAACATTGTCACCGGAATTTCGGCGGCGATGCTTTATCTTTTGCTCCCTTACGTGAATCAAATGACCGGACGGCTTGATCATATTATTCCCGGCGCACTTATCGTTTGGGCGGTCTCGCTTTACCGCCGTCCGCTTTTTTCGGGGATTTGTATCGGAACCGCCGCGTCGCTGATATTTCATCCGATTTTTCTGCTGCCAGTTTGGTGCGGTTATTATTGGAAACGCGGACTTTTTCGATTCCTGCTCGGCGTTTTTGGAGTTATATTTGTATTTTATACGCTGTTGCTGTTTTCGCCGCATGAGTTGGGAAATTACGGTCAGCAACTTCTCAATATGTTGGGCGGTCACAATTTTCGATTGCGAACACCGGACGGCATTTGGGAAGATTTTGACCACGTGTACCGAACTCCGGTGATTGTGGTTTTTGCGATTTTTTGTACCGGTATGGTGTTTTGGCCCTCGCGCAAACATCTTGCGACATTGATGAGTTGCTCGACAATTATTTTGCTCGGTATGCAATTTTGGCTGGCACATCAAGGCGGCTTATACATGGCGTGGTATTTGCCTCTGTTGATTATCACGTTGTTCCGTCCGAATTTGGAAGACCGTGTTGCGTTGGCTTCGGTGTGCGACTAACCATTGAAAGTATATGAGTAGAGACAACGCCAATACTTTTTTATCTTTATTAAACATTTCGTTGCAATGAAAGAAAAACATTACGGATACGGACCTTGGGAATATCGTCACATGTGTCGCAGTTGCGGACACGCGGTGCGACCGCCGAAAAACACGCTGCCATGTAGCGTGTGCGGAGGAGATTTCGGTCCGAAAACGTCGATGAGAAAAGTCTATCTTGATCCGGAACAGCCGTATGATGTTGTCGAAGTTGAGTATGTTTTGGAGCCGACATTTTTCGACCGGCTCAAAGCGTTTTTCGGATTCAAAATTGAATCGAAAACTGAAATCCGCAAAGAGAAAAAACGCGCCGCGCGCCGCTGGCGATGGCAAACGCATGCCGAAATCGAAGATGAATCCGGCGTCTTGCGGCAAGATGATTTTCTGTAAAAAAATATTTCGGCAAAGCGGATTGGATTATGTCTCTACTATCAAGTCCTTCAATTGATATTGATTTTTTAACGTGAAATTACGGGTTTTCCGTAACCGACACACAAATTCCATCGGTTGTTACAATAATGCAAGGAGTAATTACAAACCATTCGTTGTTTTCGTCCAGTTTGAAAATGGGAAACGATGTTTTGGGTAAATCCTCTGTTGATGATGATGGAACTTCGATAAGTGCAATATTGGAACTGTTTTGGTCTTCCATATCGGAAATAAGTTTGCGGCATTGCGGACAATCAGAGTGAATGAGAATCATTGTCCATGTTCCCTGTTTTAATCGTTCTCCATCGGCAGGTTGTATAAAACGTTCAATAAGTGGAAATTCCTTATTTTTCCATGTTTCCGGTTCAAGGACAATTTTTTTCTTGCCGTCAGACGCGGTTATTTCTGTTCCAAGTATTGCATGAACTTGTTTTAAGGACAATATGGCAAACAAGGCAGGAACCGACAGAATAATCAAAATGGTCAAGAGAACAATTAATTTTTGTACATCCCGTTTTGAAAGATTGAAAGCGAAAGTAAAACGTTCACGGAAAATCGCGAGAAGGATCACAATTATTAAATCAAATGTTGTTGTGATCCAAGGATTAACTGTAACGACGCCGAAACAACCACAAGAACTTTCACCGCTTAATCCTTTCATTACAGAAACGGTGGAGAAGCAAAACAAAGAGATAAACCAAGTCCATTGCCGACAAATACCTGCAAACAAAAATAAAGCAAATAATATTTCACCTTCAACAACAAGTATTAACAAATAACGATTATTTAGCCATTCCAGAAGAGGCGTAAAAAAACTTCCATGTACAGGCAATGGTAAAGGAACCGTTGCTAATTGGTAGGATTTGAGACCTGCCGCAAAAAGGAGAATTATACCAATAACGAAACGTATTTGCCTGAATCCGAAAAACATAGTTTAGTGAATAGATGATAGCAAATGAAAATATTTTTATAAAAGTTACGTTTGTGTATAATTATATAGACAATTACTGTAATCGCTCACGGTTATTTTTTTACTCTTAAACGAAGTTGAATAAAAGAAACTCATTTCTATCTCATTGTTTTAACAAAACAATAACCTCATTAAAAATGAGAAACAATGAAGTTGTTTTTTCATTAACTTTGAAAAATAAAAAATTCCGTGAACGATCAATCCTCCCCCGAAAACAAAAAATAAGCAGGAAAAATTTTTCTCTATGGTACTGTCGAAACATCAGCATTAGTACTTACTTCTTTTGTTCCTTCTGTTTCCGGTTGAATTATCTCGGCTTTGAGTGTTAAGACAAAATTAGGATTTTGAGGATCATTTGTTTTGACAAGGATTTCTTTACTTACTTTGCCAAATAAATTTTGTGTCAATAATTTAATATTGACAGTTCCCATTTTTTGTGAGCGAACCGGTATTTTCGTATATTCAATCACTTCAATGCAGCATAATGAAAAAACGAGAACATAGGTAAAACAAAAAATATGTATTTTACATTGCCCTCTTTTGCTCAAAATCAGCCGTGAAATGTAAAACCTGCATTCTAGTACAAAGTCACGTAATTTCACTTGACATTATTCAACGTAAAATACCTATAAATTTGATATTTTCATATCAAGGAAATTTAAGAAACTTTGTACCAATGGTAAGTCCGCTCATTGCTATTGTTGTCTTGATTATTAACACTCTTTGCGAGGGAGCTATTCACGGCACAAAGAAATTTTTCGAGGTTGCCTACTCAATTGTTCTTCAATCCGCGTTCTTGTTTTTCTGCTGATTTCTCACAGCGACTGCCATCATGAGCTTGATTCGGTTGAGTTGATTAACTTCGGTCGTGCCGGGGTCAAAATCAATTGCCGAGATATTCGCGCCGCTATAGCGGTTTCGCAGTTCTTTGACAAGTCCCTTACCGACAATGTGATTCGGAAGACAACCAAACGGTTGGACGCAAATAATGTTTCGCACGCCGGATTCCATCATCTCCACCATGTCCGCCGCAAGCAGCCAACCCTCGCCGGTTTGATTGCATGTCGAAACCAACGTTTCCGCCTTTGCGATCAAATGCCGCACGCCGCACATGGCGGAAAACCGCTTGCTTTCTTCAAGACGTTTCTGGATTTTTTTCCGATGGCGTTCAATCAGCCAGACCAAAAACGTGCTTTTAAGATAACTTTTCATTGGCACTTGAGAATAAACCGCGCGGTGCCAGTCGGACGTCAAACAATACAACGCAAAATCAAGGATGTCGGGAACGACCGCTTCACCGCCTTCTCGCTCAATAATTTTGACAAGATGATTGTTTGCTCCTTCGTGATATTTCAGCAGAATTTCGCCGACAATGCCGACTTTTGGACGCGAATTTTCGCCGACTAATTCCAATGCTTCAAAATCCGCAATGACGCCGGGCGCGAGTTTGGAAATATCCCGCATTTTCCCTTCTTCGGCGATCACCGGCTTGGCGCGTTCGATCCACATGGTCACAAGTTGTTCGGTCGCGCCGGCGTTTTTTTCATACGGTCGGCAATGATTCGACAATCGCATCAACAAATCGCCGACAAAAAATGAGAGGACAAGTTGTTGCGACATCGCGGACGTCAGCGCGATTCCTTCCGCATTCGGCTCGGCGGAAAGGTTCACATTGAACGGCACAACCGGAATGTTGCCGAACCCCGCCTTGAGTACGGCGATTTTAAGAAACGTCGCGTAATTTGTGGAACGACAACCGCCGCATGTTTGCGAAATCAACAACGCGGTGCGGTCAAGATCGTATTTGCCGGACTTCAACGCCTGAATTAACTGTCCGACGACGACAATCGCCGGATAACAAGCGTCGTTATTGACGTACCGCAAACCTTCTTCAATCGCGTCGCGGTTGACTTCCGGCAACACTTCCAAATCGTAACCGTTTTTTGAAAACACGATTTTTGCCAACGCAAAATGAATCGGCGCCATTTGCGGACAAAGAATCGTATAATTCGCTTTGTCATTTGCATAAAACTTCGGCGTCCGTTTCGGCGGCTGATATGCGGGCGGTTCGATTAGCTTTTCGTTGACGGCGTTCGGATGTTCTTCAACAATTGCGGACATAATTTCCAAAGATAAAAAAGAAAGATTTCTTGCAACAAACAAACCGCATTTCTTATTATTTCGTTTTTTGGGGACAATATTTGAAAACGCAATAGAAAACCATAACGATTCAGTGGAATGTCAGTAATTCGGTGCAATTTCGATGCGAGGATTTCGTATTTTCAACCTCATTTCCACCTAATTTTCTTAACAAAACAACCTCAGTAGCAAAAAGGTTTCCCGAAAACCAAACCTTATTACCTCATTATTTCTTTTTTGATGAGGTAATGAGGTTATTGTTGCAAAGGATTTATTGGCTACTGAGGTTATTTTGTTTGGGAAATGAGGTAGAAATGAGGTTTGTAACGCATTGCCTGTTTCGTATTAAAAAAGGTAGCTATTCAGTTGCCTCAAACCAATTCAATCCCCACGGCATCTGAATAGTTACTAAAAAAGTTTACAATCGACTGAATCGTTACGTAAACTTTGTAACAATCTTCAGCGGTAACTATTCAGTCGGTTTTAAGTATTTTTATTACGACACGAACATCTGTTTGTGTTGGGAACTTCCAAAAACCTCCCCAAAATATTCGTAAGCCCTTATTTTTCAACGGTCACGTGTGTTAAAAGGAGGTATTTAGAAGTCCCCTGTTGCAAACCTCATTTTCACCTAATTTTCTTAACAAAACAACCTCAGTAGCAAAAAGTTTTCCGCAAAAACCAACACCTTACCCGCTTGATAAATTTTTGATTTGGGTATCGAGGTTGAGGTTTCTTTGGCTTCAGTGGCTGA
>JAIRYX010000356.1 GCA_031267635.1 Planctomycetaceae bacterium | reverse complement strand
GTGGTATGCCGGTCCAAGTTATTAGTTCATTTTTAGGCACTGATAAACGACGGAAATAAAAAATCAGATCACCATTATACCAAACCCCGCCATTTGCACTTGTATTAAAAATATAAGATGCCAGTTGATTATACCTAAACTTTTGCAAACTCCCCAAACGTGTTATAATTAACGGTATCAGGGCTAGGTGAACCCCCGTTAAAAAAAATATATTTCCAAGCAGGAAGGAATCCGATGATTATAGTTAAAACGCCTCAAGTGGTGCAAAACGCGGTGGATGATTTTATTAGACAGCATTTTCGCAACACTTCGCAGCGTAATCATGCGACGAATTATCTTACGGGCTTGCTTGTCGGCGACAATAAAACAATCGCGGGAAGATGAAAACGAGTAGTCATCCTTTAAAATTTGGTTTTCATGAAAACAAGGAACGTTAAAGACAAGCGGAACTTTGGGACTCACTTTTCTGATTTTGGAAACTCTTTTGAGGATTTTTGAGATTCTTTTTCAGGAACTTCGCCCTGTCACAAAAGTTCCAATTATCTCTTTCTAAAATTTTTATTCTTTCCCTCCCAGCCAATACATAGCGCGTTGCAATAATGACTGAAAACCTTTGTGATGGATAGAATTGGCGTCGTGTCCGAGCGTCGTGTGGAAAATTCGTCCTTTTCCTTTTTGGGCGGTGAAAACCATCGGATGACGTTGTTTGTCCACTTTTGAAACCGCTTCCGCCAAAACGTGAATCGGCACGTCGGAATCTTTCAAACAAGTGTAAAGTTCGTCCGAGGTTTCAAAATTTTCCAATCCTCTCGTGATCGGATGTTCGTGATCAACGTACTCGACGGTGAATTTTCCGTAAGGATCATGCGCCGGTTTCTGTTTATCCCAAACACGTCCAGCGTATTGATCGAACTCTTTCCAATCCTCAAACGCGCCGCACGCGAAATGAAAGATGAACAATCCGCCGCCGTTTTCAACATATTTGGCAAGATTTTTTTGCACGACTTCATTTCGTTTGAGCGGCTTGTAATTTTTGAAATGGAGCAACAACACGTCGTAATCGAAAATCACATCGGTTGCGAGAAACTCCGCGTCTTCCACGCAGGCAACTTCGACGTTTTTGTCGGCTTGAAGGTATTGTTCCATCAATTTTGCCGTATTGCCCAACGGATAAAAATCCTTGAACTGGCAATCAATAATCAACACGCGGATTTTTTTCTGCGGCGATCCTTGAGCATTTGCCGTCATCGCAACTAACGGAAGTAAAAGCATGAAAAACAACATGCTCAACAAGATTCTTTTTCTTTGCATAACGCAAATCTCCTTTGATAAAAGGCAGGTTAATGAGGGTTGAACGATGTTTTCAAAAGAAAAAACCGTTCATGAAATTTTTATTCCAATTCAATGGTAATTGTGTTTTCTTTTCCTTTTTCAATCACGGCGGTCAGGTTGCTGGTTGAAGGATTACCGTAATGTGGGGCGATGAGAGATTTCGCTCCTGTTCCCATATAATTAGCGTCCAAGCTTCTTCTGCTCCCGGGGTCGCCGGTTTCTGTAATTTTTTCTTCCACTTCCTCTTTGGAAATGATAGCGATTTTAGCGATTCCAAGAGAAACGCCGTCGTTAGGTTCAAACGTTGTTACATCAATAATTTTACCGTCCACGATTTTTCCGGTGGCAGGGCGACAACCGTCCACTTCAAAAATAATTGTTCCTTTGGCAAGCGGTTTTCCTTTATGCGTAACGGTTCCCGTAACTTTTGCGGTCGGCGGATATTTCGCGCCGCATCCAGAAGCAGTGGTCATCACACACAACAGAATTAACGCCGTATTCCAATAATATATTCGTTTTTTTTGCATAATACAAGTATCCTTAAATAAGTTTTAAAATTACAAACGTAACTATTCAGACGCCCAAACCAAATAAATCCGCACGGCAACTGTGTAATTACCCGTACCCGAAAGGCATTATCATTGCAACCCTTATTTATCAAGTTTCCCTTAGTAGTAACCAACAAAGCCCCCAAATTCGCCCTTATGACTTTATTTTTTAGATGATGGATTTTTATCAAAAAAATGGAACGAAACATAAGGGAATAAGGGCGAGTTTTGACGCCAATTCGGGCTACTAAGGGAATTTCATAAATAAGGGCGGCAATAATAATATTTTTCGCTAAAATTGACCGTAACTATTCAATTACTCTGTACAGATTTATTTTAGATTGAGCGACTGAATAGTTACTAACTTTTAACTCTCTCCCGTCTATTACGGCAATGTCTTTGATTCATTTCCGCTTCTGGAAGCGGCGGCGCGATAGCTTTCGCCGTCTATCGTATCGGAAACGAAGGAAACGGAAGTGTCTCCGCGGCAAAATTGCGCGCCGCCGGGATGCATACTCCGAAAACCGATAGATTCATCCCAACGCGGAGTCTTTTGGGTAGGTTTATTCGCAATAATATCTTTGTTCATGTAATTGATTGGATGAGCCGTTGTCGCAAAACATTCGGAAGGAAAATTTTGAGTGATACAAAGAGCGCCGATACATTCTCCAACCATAATCGTATTGGAAAGTCCGTCCGTTACCTCGCCGAATGCTGCCGCCCATCCCCAGCGTCCTATCATTCCGCGAACCGGATAAGAACCGTTTTGATTATTAACCGTCGTAGTTACAACAACATTGCCGTAACCAGGCGTTTCTCCCACGCCGGTACCATTGATATAATCTCCAATACAAACGGCGTAATCCGACTGATAAAGGTTCCAATTCGGCGCAGCAAAATCCTCTTCTTCCAATTGTTCGTCTGCCAGAGAATCGGACGGGCAGAGAAACATTGCATGTTTTTGACGCACCAAATCCCAGTTAGGCGCTTGCCATGATTCTTTTGTAAAATCGTACTGGGAAAATTCCGCGCCGCCCTCAATAAACGCGAGCATTCGCGATTGCCATCCCCAGCGTCTGGGTCTCATGTGATGCGTTCCTTGCGGTAAACGCTGATGAGTATCATGGTAGTTGTGAAGGGCAATTCCGATTTGCCTCATCTGATTGCTGCATTGCATCCTTCGAGCCGCTTCGCGCGCGGCTTGGACGGCGGGCAAAAGTAACGCAATCAAAATTCCAATGATCGCAATCACGACAAGAAGTTCGACTAGCGTAAATGCGCTGCGAACACAAGATTGTTTTCCAAATCGGGCAGAAATGCTCGCAACAACACGGGCAAAAAAGAGGAAAATCGCACGTAGAATATGGCTTACTAGCCATTTTGTGTACCCCCCCCCCCGACATATTTTGACACAATACAAGAAAATCAAACGCTTTGTTTAACTTTTTCATCGCTGAAACCTTTTCATTATTTTAAGTTTTTGAGAATTTGAAAGACAAAAGTCACTAGATTCTGCCTATCAATTAATTTTATTAATTACTATTATACACAAAACTCGGAGTCTTCCAAGGGGAATGTGGAACATTTTGAAATTTTCTTGAATTTTTCTGCTTGTTTCAAATTTTGGGAAGGATTGATTTACAAGATACTGTAACGATTCAGTCCTTCAAACCAAATATACTAAATTACTGTAAATTTATGTTTTCTCACAAAATAACGGAGGCACAAAGAATTTATTTTTTAGCATCACTCGGTGTTCTTGGTTGCTTTGTGAGAGACAAATTTTAAAGTGGGATGAGTATAAATCCGCACGAGGCAACTGAATATACTCTTTGCACTTGAGTTTTCGGTTTTATGAATGGAAATCAAA
>JAIRYX010000208.1 GCA_031267635.1 Planctomycetaceae bacterium | reverse complement strand
CCCGGCACATCTCTATACTTGTAAATTGAAGCATCGTTTTTCCATGTTCGGAAAACTGTTACCACAATCGGGAGAACAAGTAAAATCACAATAACAGAACGCAGTACAAGTTTTTTATTCATGATATTTCCCTTTAAATTTACAAAATCTTTTCAACAATGAAAGTTGTCCTCAAAAACAGATTTGGCGATTTGTTATTTCGTTTTTCTTTTCACAAAATCATTGAGATGTAATTTTGAAGTACAAAATAAACAATCAAGACGATATTGTAAACAACATTCGGGGTAAATACAACAATATTTCCTTTTTTTTTAACGAACGTCAAAAACGTCTTTGGGCGGCAGCCGAATCTAAATCGTTTGGATGCGGCGGCATCAGCGCCGTGCGGATTTATTTGGGTTGGGCAACTGAATCGTTACAGGATTTTTATAAATCAATCTCTCCCCAAAATGTGAAATAAGCAGGAAGATTTAAAATCCTTCTTAACGGATTGTATAACAGACCTTTTCTCTAACTTCATATCAGGTTGTTTAGGCAAAACAGGCGAATACAAAACAACTGTTTTTTGAATAGTGTTCGGTCTATTGATAGGGTTAGAGAAAAGGTCTAACGTCCTATTTTATATTGTTCAACAAAAAGTATGAAACAACGAGGAAACTTTGCCCTCAACCTTGATCCCCAATACGAAATAATCAGGTACTTTTTGTACATTCGCGGCAATAAGATTTGATGATAGAATTATTAGACGTTTCCTTATTGAGTGCGTATGGCAAGAGAAAATATAGAGAAATCAAATTTCAAAAATTACGGTTGCGTTTTTATAGAAACCGTTGCATTTTAAAAATAAATCAATGGATAGGAAGACCAACCCATTGATTTATTTGCTTGAGCAATAGAAAATTCTTTTTACAACATTAGTTGCATGCTGGCTCGCAAGCTGCAACCGGCGCTTCGCACGGAGTTGTGCAAGACGGTTTGTGTTTGTGGAAGGTGATCTTCGGCAAGCATAATTTGGGCAATTTAATTTCCGGCAACTTGATATTTGCCAGACGGCAACGCAATTTTGCAAACGGATGGCAAGTTGGAACACAAGCAGTTTCGCATGTGGGTTCACAAGCCGATTCGACTGGTTCACATGCAGGAACAACGGGTTCGCAAGCGGGAGCCGGAGCTTCGCACGGTGTAACACATTCGTCACAGCCGCCGCAAGCGGGTTTGCATGCGTTGAAACGTGCTTTGAAGCACGCGAGACGTGCGCGGAATTTGCTGCGTAATTCAGCAAACGGGCGACAAGTCGGAGCGCAACAGGTATCACAACCCGTTTCGCAGGTAGGTTCACAAGCCGGTGCAACAGGTTCGCACGCAGCGGCAATGGGTTCGCAAGCGGCGACTGCTGGTTCACAGGCAGTCGGAGCACACGGCGAACAGGGGTTAGCTACCAAGCCAATGCGCTGGAAAAGACCAGCATTGGCGACTGATGTTGAAACTGCGAGAACGATAGCCGCAGTCAACACTGAAAAAACACGACGCTTCATCAGTGAATCTCCTTTTATTAGATTCTGGGTTATTTGGGTTACATTTTTAGGCGAAATTGCCAAACTTACATTTCACGGTATCGTTATCGACACCATTGTTTGTATATTTTAACAACATATTGCAAATTAACTCTTTTCGCGATATTGCCTGTCTTTTTATCCGTTTTTATGGAATCTGACGAATATGCTGAAAAAATCAAGCTGACGTATCCTCCCTGACTGATAAAATGACTCAATCATCGTACACGATGGATTATAACTTACAAAAGTTGCAAAGTCTATTTTTATCTCTCACTTTTACAAGGTTTCCTATAATTACTTTTATAACAGGATAAATTCCCGCGTCAAGTACCACTAGAAATTCTTGTTTAGTGAGATAATTTTATTTATCTTACATATACTTCGTAAGTATTTCAAGGGGTTGGATTATTTTTTTTCAAAAAAACGAAATATTCTTCGCAATCTCTCTGGATTTTTGCGATTATTGCAATCTTGGTAAATCTAACATTCTTCCTGTTTTGACAAAATAGACAAAATAAGTAAAATTTATTTTTTGCCGCAAGCATATTTTTTTAAGTTATTTTTGATATAATGAAATCATATTACGCATGAGCTAATCGTAACCATTCAGCCGCTCCAACCCAATAAATCCGCACGGGGCGTCTGAATAGTTATCCGAAAGATTTTACTATTGCAGCCCTTATTTATCAAGTTTCCTGAATGTTAATCGCTCATGCGTAACATGAGTAATGAAATTTCATCAATAAAAGTATTGTAACTATTATTCAGTCATTCAAACCCAATAAATCCGTACTGGACAACTGAATCGTTACAAAATATTGTAAAAGGGATCCTTCAAAATGCCGATTGAAGCTCCGCTTACTAGTACATTTCGCAACATCAAGCGGGTCACGGAAATCGTATCCGTTTTGATTCGCTTTGGATTTGGCGACTTTGTCCACGCGACCGGATTGGATCGTTGGTATGCACGGGGACGGCGGCTGTTTCGGCGTTCAACTCCTGATCCGCAAGTTGAACGTCTGCCGTTTGCGGCACGAGTTCGCCGCGTGTTGGAGGAATTAGGTCCTACGTTTATCAAAATGGGACAAATTCTCAGCACGCGTCCTGACTTATTGCCGCCTGATTTTATTGAGGAATTTCGCGGCTTGCAAGATAATTGTTTTGAATTGCCGTTTGCGACAATGCAAACAACGCTTTCTGTTGCGCTGCACGGCAAAGAAAAAGAATTGTTCGCCAGTTTCGACGAAACGCCGCTCGCGTCCGGTTCTATCGGTCAAACGTATCGCGCGAAACTTGATGACGGAACGCCGGTTGTCGTGAAAGTTATGCGTCCAGGCGTGCGAAACACGATTCGGTCGGATATGGAAGTGTTGGATTTTCTCGCGCGGTGGTTAGAAACGCATTATAAAAATCTCGGTTTCAGTCCGGTCGGCGTTGTTCGGGAATTTTCGCATCAACTCAATCAAGAGTTAGATTATCATCAGGAAGCGGAATCGACGGAACGGTTGCGGACGCTGTTTCTTGATTCGAAAACGATTGATTTTCCCCGCGTTTTCTGGAACGCGACAACCAACGACGTTTTAACGACGGAAGAGATTGTCGGACAACCGCTTTCCAAACTGGATCCGAAATCGCTTTCGTCGTCGCAACGTGTTCGGATAGTCAAAAATCTTTGCAACGCGGTTTTTCAGCAATGTTTTCGATACGGATTCTTTCATGCCGATCCGCATCCCGGCAATATTTTTGTGCAAGAAAATGAACGTGTCGTGTTCATTGATTGCGGCATGACCGGTTATATCGACCCAAAAACTTCCGATTTGTTGGCGAGTATTTTTTATGGCGTTGCAGTCGGCGACACAGAAACTGTTGTGCGTGCGGCAACGGATCTCGCGGAAATTGATCCGATGACTTCAAGCCGCCGCGATTTTCAAGCGGATGTGGCGACTTATATCGCACGGTTTCAGGCAACGCCGGTTTCACGGATTCAGATTGGAAAATTATTGCAAGATTTTTTCGAGAAATTGCGAAAGTATCAAATTCATTGTCCCAGCGACATTGTATTTTTGATTAAAACAATTACAACTACCGAAGGAATCGTATCGACAATGTCGCCGAATTTTGATGTAGTGCAATACGCGAAACCGTATATTATTCGGCTTGTGCAACGACGTTACAGTCCGAACCGCATCCGCAAACGAGTCACACGAACCGCGCTGGCTTACGCCGAAATGTTAGAGACTTTGCCGAATCATACGGACAAATTTTTCCGTCTTCTCAACCGCAATCAATTTCAATTACGGCTCACGCACGAGGGCTTGGCGGCGTTTGATCGCACAGTCGCAACGTCGAGCAAGCGGATTTCGATGTCGCTTCTTTGTACGTCGCTGATTATCGCCGGTGCGATTCTCATTCATGCAGAAACGGCTCGCCCATGTGGAAACATTCTCATCATCGGCGGTTGCTGTATGATTGCGTTGAGTTTGTTTATTATGGCAACATCGTTTTTGTTTGATAGGAAGAAATGATTGAACGTTTCTAGCTAAACTTTTGCAAAATCCCTGCTTATTTCACATTTTTTTTAGGGGGGAGGGGTTGTTGGCTACTAAAAGGGAAACAATGCAGTTACCCAGTGCGGATTTATTTAGCTTGCGCAACTGAATAGTTACAACTATTTTAGGGAACTTCTAAAAACCTCATTTTCAACAAATGTGACCGTTGAAAAATAAGGGTTTACGAATATTTGAAAGAGTTTTTTAGAAGTTCCCTTTAAATGATCCGTTTGCTCTGCGTATGCTTTATGCAAAATATGTTACCGCGTTTTGAAAAACAGTAAAGCCGTCTCCGCGTGCAGCGGGAATGCACTGCGTTTGACGCGTCCAGTGCGGATGTTGCGTTGCAATAATATGTCGTTCGGGATGAGGCATTAGTCCGAAGACGCGACCGGTAGAGTCGCAGACTCCGGCAACATGTCCCTCCGCGCCGTTCGGATTTTCCGACGGTTCATAACGTAACACAAGTTGTCCCGCTTGTTCCAATGTGGTCAGCGTTTCGGGATTGCGTGCGAGAAAACGTCCCTCTGCGTGCGCCACCGGCAAATACATTGACTTAATCCCGCGAAGGAAAACACATTTCTCACCGTCCACATTCAGATGCGTCCAATTATCGTGAAAAATGCCCGACTCGTTCCAATCCAACGTTGCCGGATTGCCTGCCGCGTCGTCCGCAAGCAAAATGCCGGAACGCATCATAATCTGAAAACCATTGCAAATGCCGAGAATCAACTTTCCGGCTTCTTTGAATTTTTCCACAGTGCCGCTCAGATGATGCTTAATTTGATTGGCAAGAATTCGTCCCGACGCAACGTCATCGCCATAACTGAAACCGCCCGGAAAACAGAGAATCTGAAAGCGGTCAAGTAAATCCGGTTGCTCCAGCCAGCGGTTGATGTGAATTTGCTCGGTTTTCGCGCCGGCTTGCTCAAACGCATACGCCGTTTCATTGTTGCAGTTCGTACCCGGAGCACGCAAAATTAAAACATGAGGAAACATAAGGAAATAAAAATTAAAACTATTGGTTATTTCACATTTTGAGTATTCAATAACAATTAAAAGATTTGTCACTATCCTCCCAATATGAAACAATCAAAGGCAATTCGTAAATGATGATATTTGTAGTGTCGGAGGATTTTGCGGTTGTGGTTGAATAATTGTAATTTTACAAGTACACAAAAGAGTATCATCAGGTATTGTACATGTTAAAGCAACTTCTTTTCTTGTGTAAGTCGTTGGACCTACTACCGTTAAACAAGTCACTTCAGCACCATCGCAATAACCACTCTCAATTGTGGTATAATCTGTTCCAGTACAACCACCTGCAGCACACAAAAAAGAATATCGGGGGATACTTGCCGTCCATGCAGTCGTCCTACAACTTCCAGTTGGAAGAACAACAACTTCTTGTTGTGGAACACAATTCCCCTGTCCGACAACTACTTGTTGTGCATAATTGATACACCAAGGTATGCAATTAACATTTTTTTCATACTTACACCTCTAATTTCTAAAGTTGTTAAAAGTAAAACATCAACGACGTTTTTTTTTCCATGAATAAACAAGTAAACCAATTAAAATCACATCAGCGATAATAATAATTGCTATTCGATTTTTATTCCACTGCTTTTCTTGTTTCAAAAATTCTTGACCGTCACTTTTAAGAAAATTTTCTATATTTTCAATAGTTCCCTTAAACTGTACGTAATCTGGCACTGTCGGATTTTTACGAGAATCCCATAAATAAGCGTCTTCTGCTTTTGTTAAAACAAAAGCGTTTTCATTAAGATGTTTATTAATTACAATATCTGCAAGCAGATGAATTTGAAAAAAATTCAACGTGTTATTTTTAAATTTTGTTGTAATAACAATACGAGGTAACGATATTCCATCAGCAAATGTTGTAAATAACAATCCAAAGTCTTGTTCTATAACATCGCTTTTTTCTGTTAGCTGATTATAATAAAATAAACTTGTTATCGAATCAACCTCAGCGAGATAAGTATAATCTTCAATGTTAGTTTTGATAAAAAAAGTGTTATCTTTTTTAGAAAAAACAAATTTTTGTTCTTTTTCTTCAAATAAATGACGCAAATGATTTCCCCAAAAAGTATTGACAGAATAAGTTGCGAATTTAAAATCTGCTCTGTTATATGTTATAATTTGTTGCTTCCCTACTTGATTACTTGATTGATCTTTCAAATCCGGTGTTGTCACTTGAAATGCAATGTCATCTTTAATCATCAATTCAATATCTTGATTGATATATGTATTTCTAACGTTTTTTCCTTCTTGAACAACTTTAATTTCGCCATATAAATGCTTATCTTCTGGAACTTTTTCCGTGTATGTACTACAGAGATCAAGAATAATTTGTCGAAAAGCTATATCAGGAGAATCTGTTTTACTGTTTTTTTGAATAATTTTTCGTACTTCTTCCGCAGAAACATTTTTAAGTGAATTTTGACCGCTTGTGTGGCTTTTTATTGTAAATTCTGCGGTTTTTATTGACTGTTGCTGATCACTCCATTTCGCTTGTAGTTCCTTAATTATTTGTTTGGTTTCAGAATCAGACAAAACATACTCTTTAGTGATTTCTTGTGCGTTTATGAGTTGAAAAATCGCCCAAAAACTTGTTGCCATTAACGCATAACGTACAATAATCATGATCATTACCTATCTTTTATCAAAAATGACCTACTACCTAAATCAACAACATCATAGGGAACTTCTAAAAACCCCACTTTCAACAAATTCTACCCTTGAAAAATAAGGACTTGCTGATGTTGGGAAGAGGTTTTTAGAAGTTCTCCATAGTGATTACTAACTATCACAGCTACTTGAAAAATAAGTCAATAGACTCCTCACACTTAAAAATTCGTTTTTTATTAAAAAGGGACGTTAAAGACAAAAGGGACATGATGAACACTGTCTTAAAAACCGAATTTTCGGACTCATAACCACATCAACCCAAATTCGGAATAGAACCAATAGTAATATACCCGAAGACCGCTTGGCGTCAAGGTTACAATTCAAGCTCATTTTCGTCTTCGTCCGCTTCCGCCGCTTGTTCTTCGAGTTCGATCAATTTTTTACGAATCGTTTCTTCTATTGTCCAGCCGAGCCGTCCGAAAAGGCGAAAATAACAGAACAAAAAAAACGGCAGACAAAACGCTAATCCGACACTCGCCACGCTGACGAGCGTCGGGCTATTTGCCATAAACATTACCACGAACAAAAACGCAGGAATAATATAGCAAAGAATACTCAATAAATAAAAACGCAACCAAGTGAACGGCGTCAACCGTAAACTCCAAAAGACATGGCTTTTGAAAATATGCTGTTCAAAGCCCTCCAATATCCGCATCAGCGACAGAGGAAAAAGGAAAAATGTCAAACCCGCGCAAATCAGGAACATGTATCTCGGTACGGAAGTTTCGCTTTTGAGAATTGTCAGTGCGGCATTCCAAAAAATCACGGGGATCCAGCTAACGAGCAACGCACCGACAAGCGTCATCAGCGACAACAACGCCGACAACGGCGCGAACCCTCCCCAGTCGTCAACTTCATCAGAGCCGTTAGCCGTGGAGATTGTCACAGCAAGACACATTTGTGAAAGGTAGGAACCTCCCCAAATCATCAACAGCCAGAAAAAAATAAACATAAATAGATAAACAACGACGCCACCAACGCCACCGCCCGCTAATTCTCCAATTCTCGGCGCGTATTCGATAATCATATTTGCTACCAATGGCGAGACGATCACAAAAACCATCGTTGCTAAAATCATTCGCATCCAAAACAACGGATAGCTGAAAATTTTCCAAAAACCTTGCGTCAACGGACGTTTGGGAAGTTTCGGACGCGCATAAGTGATAATCGGTTTGTCTTTTTTATTCTTCTTTGCCCGCGTTTCAATTTTTTCCGCCTGCGTCAGAGCGTCGTCTTCATCAAATTCATCCTCTTGTTTTTTTCGTTTTTTCTTTTTCCGTTTCTCTTTGTTTTCACGGATTTTTTCCGCCATTGCTATTGGATCAAGATTGCTGAAATCCACGCCGATATTATCGGTCGGACTCGGTTTACGTTGCACAATCGCGTCGTCAACAGTTCGATAATCAACGTTCACACGCATTGTCGGATTCGGTATCGCTTCCGTCACGCCGTATGCGCTGACCGACGGAAAAATCTCTCCGACCGTTTTGAGTTCTTCCTCGCGCACCGCAACGACACGGTTCATTTTCCCGCAATCGGGACATTCCTTTTCCTGACCGATTTGATCAATCGTCGCGTACATCCGCGTATGACAAATTGCACAAACCACCGGCACAAGTTGCGTGTCCGGCGGCAAACGGCTTTCGCTCTGCAACTGATAAACGCTGGAACCTTCATAAACTTTTGCTTGAAACGTCTCTTTAACCGGCTTTTCCGGTCTTCCGCGAATCGGCACGTCGCGGTAACAATCGGGACATTTGAGCGACGTTCCGATTTGCTCGTCCCGCGCGTAAAGCAAAGCGTTACACACCGGACATCGCACCGTAAACATGTCGTCGTCTGTTTTCAACGAGTTCCTATTTTGTTCGTCGGCGAAACCGTAAATTTCAATCGACTCGTCGATAGAAATCGTGCGCTCGGCAACAAGTCCCGGAACGTTTTGTTCCGGCACGATGTTTTCGGTATTACAATCTGGGCAGACGCTGATTTTTCCCGCTTGATCGGTGGGAACGGCAATGTTTGTTTTGCAGACGCGGCATCGGAAAGAAATCAACGACTGTGATTGCACAATATCCTGCGTGTCGCTGAGAATCTGATGCACGCCGTAAGGAAGCGCAATGTCCGGCTCGTTTGCGTTTGCGTCGGGAATGATTCGCTCCTTGAAACACGCAGGACACCGAAATTTCTTTCCGGCATATTGCGATTCCACTTTCCAAACGCGAGTGCATTGCGGACACCGAAAGCGAATCATTTGTTCATTGTTGGTCATGGCAATACATCTCAAAAATCCTGAATCTCTAAAGTCAACTTTTCGTTTTCTGACGCTCACCCAAAAGAACACGAGAGACACAAGTAACTCTTGGGGCTTTGAGGAGATTCTGGTTATTTCGTTTTTTGGGGAAGAGATTTAAGTGTTCACAAGATTTTTTATTTTCCCATATTGGGTCAATGAATCCATCAACCTCATTTTCACCCAATTTTCCGAACAAAACAACCTCAGTAGCAAAAAGTTTTTTACCAACCCACCTCATGACCTCCTTGTTTCTCTTTTTTTAATGTGGTAATGAGGTAAGTGTTGGGGAAGTATTCATTCATGCTACTGAGGTTGTTTCGTTAGGAAAATATAGGTAAAAATGAGGTTTGATTGTACGAGCGAATCATTTTATTGTCACTTCTTATTGATAATGTTTCAATCCGGTGAAGAGATATACTTCTTTATTTTAAAAAACGATTGCATTTTTGCAACATCAAACCAACCTCTTTCAAAAGTGCAATAATCAGAGGAATTTTTATTTCTGTTTCGTTTTTTGATAAACGTCTCGTGCTGTTTGCAGGAATTTGTCGCGTGCTTCCCATTGATGTCCGCCGGTACATTGCACCATAAAAATCGCTACTAAACCAGTATCGGGATTGACCGATAAATCGGTTCCGTACGCTCCATCATGTCCGAACATTCCGTTTCGCAAATGGTATCCCAAACTGTAATTGACGTGCGTTTCTCCAGTTTGTTCCGAACGCAATACGGCAATCGCTTCTTGAGAAAGATAACGTTTTCCGTCCAGTTCTCCTTGATTGGCAAGCATCAAACCGTATCTGAAAATATCGTGTGTTGTGGAAAAAAGTCCGCCGCCCGCTTCGGGATAACGATGAGTTTTGTCGTTGAGCGGCGATTTGAGATACCCGAAATTTCCGCGTGCAAAATCGTTTTTAGTGCGATTCAAACCGTAAGGCGTTACGAGACGGGCAACCATATCTTCATTGGGATAGAATGTCGTTTCTGTCATTCCGAGCGGATCGAAAAACCGTTTTTGCAAAAATTCTTCATAAGGGATTCCGGTAATGATTTCGACAATTCGGGCGGCGATATTCATTCCCTGATTACCGTAAGCGTATTTTGTTCCCGGCTGCGATTGCAAATGTCCGGTGACGGAACTGAGCGAGCGGGCGGAAAGCGGAAGCCCGTCGTTACCGAGTACCTGTTGAATTTCTGCGGCTCCCGTCAGTCCGCTGGTGTGACTCAATAAATGACGAATTGTTACCGGACGGTCAAGCGGCGTGAGCAATTGAACGTTGTTGTCTCCATTTTCCAACACTCGCCATTTTTCCAATTGCGGAATATATTTTGTCACCGGATCGTCGAGCCGAATTTTTCCTTCGTCCACAAGCATCATAATCGACGCGCCGGCAAACATTTTACTCATTGACGCAATCCAAAATGTGTTGTTTTCGGAAATCGGTTTTTGAGCTTCGACGTCAGCGTAACCGAGCAAATTTTTGTAAAGAACGTTTCCGTCCTTGTCCGCAATCACCGCGATAATTCCCGCGATTTTATGATCGTCCAGGTAGGACTGTAACGTTGCCGTCACTTCGGGACTTGCCGGAGGCGTTGATTCCGCCGCAAACATTTTTGACACAAACATTGCCGAAATGAACATCGGCAAAATCCAGAATTTGACGGATAGAAAGTTGTTCCGTTTCATCTCCCATTACTCCTAAAAAGTTATTGTGTGACTTTTGGTTTTGATTATCACGAATGTACAAAATCGTTGAAAAACAAATATTTTTTGATTCTCGGTTTGTCGATTGGAATATGCTTGCGCAATTTTTTCATTATTCACTCATGTTACGCACCATAAGTCGAAACCAATAGCAAAATTCAAGATAAGGAACTGCCCCCCAATAGGTAACCCCCAAACTGGTATTGTTTGGGGTGTGCCATTTTGTACAATTCCATGACGAATGAATTTACTATAACAACAAATGGAAAAAAATACAATGGTACTCAAAATTTTATTAATGTTTACGAGATGCTATTATTTTACGGTCAATGTCATGGCAGAAAATAAATATCAGTGAAGGGAACTTCTAAAATCGACACTCCCAAAAACACAATACCGTAAAATACGATACTTGCGAAAATAGTACAATAAGAAGAGGTTTTTAGAAATTCGCTATCGGAAATCGCGAGTGAACATCAAATATCGGAACGAGCCGTCAACAAAGCCCTTGCCAAAATCCGGCGAATCGTTTCTGATGACTTCTCAAAAACTCTTTTTTACTGTACTATTTTCGTAAGCGTCGTATTTTACGATATTGTATTTTGAGAAGCATAGGTTTAGCAAGTTCCATTAGAGTGCGTAACACGAGTTATTCAATATATTCGCTACGATAAGCAACAAGTTTTCGGTAAACGGGCTTGAGACGTCCGACAGTATCGAAAAGCCCGAAACTGCCAAATTCGCTGTACTCGGAATCTTCCAATTGATTCCAAAACACGCCCGCAATCGACCGTTTGCTAAACAAAATCGGAATGTAGCGATGAACCCATTCTTGCTGCGTTTTGCGCGACCAATCAAACGAAATGCCGACAAATTCATCCGGTAAATCCGGATTTGTTCCCAATTCGCTCGGCACGCCAAACGACAAATAAAGCGGTTTGCCGAAAATACTCCATTGATCAATCATCGCGCTAAACGTCATCGGATCGCGCGGATAAGAACATCGGCTCGAAAGCCCGATATTCACGTTCAACATGATTCCGCCGATTCCCGGAATGTCGTTGAGAATTTCGGCAATATTGAACGGCGAAAAAGGCGTTTCGTGATGTAATAAGTAATCACCCCAAGGTTGGTCGATACCGATTAAGCCGGGAGCTTTTGACGTGTGATTCGAGAAAATGTGAACAATTTGCGACGTCAAGCGAATCAGCCGCTGAATCGAACATTGTTCCAATTGATGCGAATTCATTTTGCTCGTCAAAATCCACACGTCAATTTTGTCGGAGAAATGTTCCAAAAACGTATCGACATATTTTAATACGGCGCGCTCAAAAAAATCGCCGTTATTGATTTGTTCCATGACCCAATTCGGAATGGAGCGAAAATCAAACTGCACAATCGGTCCGCCAATCGCGTTGAATCCGTTTTGACGCATCGATTCAATGCGGTTGTCGAACAGTTCCCAGCAAAAAGCGTCCGGCTCCGGTTCCAGTTCCCGCCATGTCGGAGTCGCGTTCATCAAGTGAAACACGTCGCGCAAATGATCGGTATAACAGTCGAGATGTTCAAGCGTATTTTCCTGCAAAAACGACGCAACGCTAACGCCAAGTTGTATTGGAAAAAATGGCGTATATTGCTTTCGGTAACTCAACGATTGTTCCAAAAACATTTCATTCAACACGAGACTTAATTGGATCAATCGGCTGAGCGATTCTTTTGCCTGTTCGTCCAGCTCCGATGATTGATCATCAGCCGTGGCGACCATAGCAAACCGCGCCACCTCCAATCGAATTGTGCGGCGAAGTTTGTCGTTTGGCTTGAAACCGCAATAAACCAGTTCGACAAACCGGCGAATTGTTCTGCCAAGTTGTCCGCGAGCCAATTCTTTGATAATGTGATAAGGTCGTTCCCGCTCGCAAAGCGTTTCTGTGGCAAGAAATGTAAGACCGAGCCGCCGATTGGGCCAAGGAAAATGAACTGTTCCACTTCCCAACATCTGCGATTCGATAATGAGAATATCTCCCTCAACCCGTACTTGTGTCGGTATGGGGACACGTCCCCAACTCGCAAAAAACGCACGATGCAACAACGGTTGGGGCAGCAAGTCTCGCGGGTAACGAAATCGAAGCGTAGTGGACATGCCGAAAAATAATAAAAAGTTTTAATAACAAACAAAAATTGTGGAACACAACGAAAAAATAGTGACACATTCATTTTTCATTATAATCCAATCTGAAATAAAATGGTACTACGAAAATCACAAAAGACAAGAAAAGTTTTCTGTTTTGAGAAAAATTTGCTATATTTTTTGTATTTTGGCTGGAAGTAAAAATTTTAATATTTTTAGAATATTTTTTGTTTCATAGCATTAAAAGGATTTTGAGTATTCAATCATTTTTCTGTACACTCTTCACACTTTACAACCCGTTACCATTGTAATTATCCGAACGGCTTTACTCTTGCAACCCTTATTTATCAAGTTTCCCTTCGTAGCCAACAAAGTTCCCAAACGCGCCCTTATTCCCTTATTTTTTTACCGCAAAGGCGAAAAAGTCGCACAAAGGATTTATAACGAACAACACCTTTGTGCGACTTCGTCGCCTTGGTGGTAAAAAATAAGGGAATAAGGGCGGCAATAATAATATTTTTCGGTAAAATTGATGGTCACTCAAAAAAATCGTAACTCCCCAGTTGATCAGTGCGGATTTATTTAACTTGGGCAACTGAATAGTTACGAATAGAGAATAAGGACAATTGGGATGATGAGGACTTCGGGAAGAAAGGTGAAACTCCTAAAAAAAAATCAAAAAAATTCCCCAGAGTTTCAATTGTCCTTAAAGAAGTAGAGCAACTCAATCGCAAATTCGCGAAATTTACTGAACAATTGTATATGATAATTTCCCCAGAAAACTATGGCAAAAATTAAACGAATTTTAGTAACCGGCGGAGCAGGATTTATCGGGTCGCATCTTTGCGAGCGACTGGTCGGCGGCGGACATGACGTGATTTGCGTCGATAACTTTTTCACAAGTCAAAAATCCAACATTTTGCATCTTGTCAATTTGCCGAATTTTGAACTGATTCGGCATGACGTTACGCTTCCCATTTTTTTGGAAGTGGACGAAGTGTATAATCTCGCATGTCCTGCCGCACCGGGACATTATCAGTACAATCCGGTCAAGACGATGAAAACATCGCTTGCCGGTTCCATTAACATGCTCGGACTTGCCAAACGTTGCCGTGCTAAAATTTTGCAAGCGTCCACCAGCGAAGTTTACGGCGACCCGGAAATTCATCCGCAAACGGAAAATTATCGCGGATCGGTCAATCCGATTGGTCCGCGAGCATGTTATGACGAAGGAAAACGCGCTGCCGAAGCACTGTTCATGGATTACCGCCGCATGCATAAAATGCCGATCCGTATCGTGCGGATTTTTAACACGTATGGTCCGCGAATGCACCCGTTTGACGGTCGCGTCGTTTCCAATTTTATTCGACAGGCGATTGTCAACGAGCCGATTACGATTTTTGGCGACGGCACGCAAACGCGGTCGTTTTGCTATCGTGACGATTTGGCGGACGGTTTAATCAAAATGATGGAGAACGATTTGGATTTTGTCGGTCCGGTCAATATGGGAAATCCGCACGAAGTCACGATGCTAGAGCTGGCGGAAATGATTATTCAATTGACCGACAGCCGTTCTGAAATCATTTATAAACCGCTTCCGCAAGACGACCCGTTGCGCCGTAAGCCGGACATTTCATTAGCAAAAGAAAAACTCGCGTGGGAACCGACAACCACATTACGCAACGGTTTGCAAAAAACGATTCAGTGGTTTCGTAATATTGACGTTTCCGAATACTCCCCGCCGACTCCGCAATATTGATTTGAAACGCATCAATTGGAGACGCCATTTCTCACAAACACAAATGCGGTTGAATACTCGTAACGATTCAGTCGATCAAACTACATAAATCGCACTGAGCAACTGAATAGTTACGAATATTCATCAAGTCAAGGAAGACGGTTATTTGACTGTTTCACTCTCTTCATCGCCGTTTCATCATTGCCATACGGAGACCGCTTTTGATGGCGGCGTCTTTAGCGGCGGCGCGTTTGTCGTGGAGTTGTTTTCCTTTGCAAAGCCCTAAAAGAAGTTTTGCGCGTCCTTCTTGATTGAAATACAATTTGAGAGGTACGAGCGTTAAGCCCTTTTCATACGCACGCATCGCAAAACGCCGATATTCGCGGCGATGAATCAGCAGCTTGCGCGGACGTTTTGGTTTATGGTTAAATCGGTTGGCTTCACGGTATTCCGGGACGTCCGCACCGATGAGCCAAACTTCATTGTTGATGATTTTTCCATAGGCCTCCGTGATGGAAACCGAGCCATCACGAAGACTTTTGACTTCGCTCCCCACTAACACAAGACCGCATTCCAGCGTGTCCAAGACAAGATAATCATGCCGCGCTTTGCGGTTTTCGCTGATCACTCGCTCGTTAGGATTTTGAGATTCTTTCTTTTTCTTTGCCACAACATTTACCTGCTTTTTAATAATTTTTGTAACTAGTCAGTCGCTCAAACCACATCAATCCGGCGCCGGGCAACTGAATAGTTAAATTTCTTTAATGATTTGATTTCAATACTTTTGCAAGACTTCCAACATTTTTCGGTCGAGTTTTTGTCCGTGAAAATCTTCGTAATCGACGTCGGTGCGTTGCGAATTGAGAATACCGAACGAACCGCGAAATTCCCAAATCGAATAACCAATGTCAAAGCCGGTCAAAATATCAAGCGTGTTGTTCAACCATGCAATCGCCACGTTATGCGGCGTTCGGGAATAACATCCCGCTTCGCCGCAGTGAACGCCGACACCGCATTTCACGCATTCACCCCAAGCTGCGTAATGTTTTTCAAGCCGTTTTTTGTCCCAATTGACGCTGCCGTCGGAGTGATGCGAGGGCCATTCCGGCGTTGGAAATAAATTATTACGGTCGCCCCAACTGGCACGGTAATGCGTCAATTCAAACGGCGTGTATGCGTGAACGCTTTGAGCGACTTTTGCCGAAATCATTTCTTCGCAAACAATATTCCCGTAAGAAAGTCCGTCGATAATAATCATCCGGTCGGGCGAGATTTTGCGAATCGTTTCCGCCGCACGAGTCATCACGCGACGATAATCTTCGGCGGTCATCTGTTTTGCGTCTCCATCCGGCGCGGCGGACGGCGACTCGTTAATAAGATTGAAACTTAATTTGTCCGAAGAAATGCTTTTGTATCGTTTGGCAAACACTTCCCAATGATATGCAAAAGCGTCTTCGGCAATTTTATCTTTCCATAACGAACACGATTCTCGCGTCGGATCATTGACGCAATAGCCCGGCGCACGATGAAAATTGACGCTGGCATGAATCCCGCAAGTATTGAGCAAATCAATTGACGCGTCGATATTTTCGAGAAATTTCTCGTCAATGTTACAGAGTTCGTCCGGTTCAATACGGCGGTTTTTCCGCCAATCGGCTTTGTTCCAGAGCCAATAATCCATCGGTAGCCGTACAAAATTGAAACCGAAATCCCGCATCATATTGCAGTCGTCTTTGCGCACGATGCGGTTAGCGCGGTTATCTCCCATCGCTTGAAAATAATCCAGAAAATTAAAACCGCGCCACCGAGGAATCGCATTTTTATAGGTTTGCGGAGCCGTATCCGCCGCAAAAGTCGCGCGGTGCGAATTTGTATTTGAACCAACAACCGCACAAACGGCAACCGCAGAAATTCCGGCAGCTTTCAAAAAATCTCGTCGTTTCATAATTATTCCAGTTTCTTAACTCCAACAGAATGTTTTATTGACTACCTCATATTACATTCCGTCTTTTATTATGGTCACAGCACCAACAAATAATGGTTCATCCGACAATTTCATACCTTATTCATTAGTATTTTTAAAAGCGGACAAAATGCTACAATAAAAGGAGTTAAAATGTCCGCTCAAGATATATTATATCACATGCTTGGAATTCGTGGATACCGGGTGGTTAAAAATCCTGCTGTGGTCGGTGGGATAGAGTTTTATATTGAAGCCAATTCGAGCGAATTTCGTTGTCCCGATTGCGGGAGTTTTAACGTTTGGCGTAAAGGAAGTTATCAGCGTCAATTGCGGTTGTATCAAAAAGATTCATTTAACGTTCGCCAAAGAGCATAAACATTATACTCGATTTTTGAATCTTATGCGTTGGATTTGCTTCAGTGCATAACTTGCTCGGACGTTACCAAACATCTTGGCGTGTCGTGGGATACGATTCGGGATATTGAAAAAAGAGTATCTTCACAAACATTACGCGAGACCGCCGTTGAAGCATGTCACGCCTATTGCGATTGATGAAATAGCGATTCAAAAAGGACATAAATATTTGACGGTCGTGATGGATTTAAAAACCGGTCGGGCAATTTTTGTCGGCGACGGTAAAGACGCGGCAGCGTTGAAACCGTTTTGGAAAAAGTTGCGTCGCGCTCGATCGAAGATTGTTGCGGTGGCGTCGGACATCTCGGAATTACAGCGTTTTGCGAACACTTGACGCAATCACGCCGACCAACTCATCAACTACATCACTTGCGAAATTACCACCGGACGTCTCGAAGGATTCAACAATAAAATCAAAACCATGAAACGACAAGCATACGATTTCAGAGACCTCGAATTGTTCAAACTTAAAATATTAGCGCTACATAACGCAAGGTACGAACTTGTCGGATGAACCATTAAATTTTTACCGAACACGCTTGATGCGATGACTATTGCCGTGTTGGTTTCATTGACCGTCAAGCAAATATCCAGCAATCTTCCGCATCTTACTGGAGCGGAAACCGAGTGTTTGCTTGGACGTTTTATTTCCGGTTCGCCGCCAAACTTGCAATGGTTAATTGGTCATGTGCCAGCGAAAACGGCGCGCTTGTGTGTCAGCGAAAAGGGCACAGTGGTTGTCAACAGTGTGTGTCATTTTTTATACTATGTTTTTTTCCAAAACATCCGTTTTCTCTTTTA
>JAIRYX010000082.1 GCA_031267635.1 Planctomycetaceae bacterium | reverse complement strand
TTGCTTTTCCCTATCGTTTCCGACGTCCGTTCTGTCAACCTGCCCCTCTTTTTCGTATAACCCAAGTAGTCGGCATTTGCCGATGTTGGCGGATAACGCCGTTTTGGAGTCTGAACTCTTGATGCACTCTTCGTAAATCGCGTCGAACCGAATCACCGCTCTCCCGATTTCCTCGCGGCGATCATAGTCGGCCGCTAATACGATCCGCTTTTGCGCTTCCTTCACCAACTTTTCGGAATCGCTCGCCTTGAGTCCGTAATTTTTTGTGCAATATTCCATAACGCTCGCGGAATCACGGCTTGTCACAAGCAAAACAATCACGTCATTCAAAGCCGATCCGCCAACGCGTTTTGCCATAATCAATAAAAAAAGTGAAAGAGAAACAAAACTCCACCCCTGAACCTTCACGCATACGGTTTCAGAAGTGTCGCAAAACAGTACCTATTCCCCCGTAGGCAACTTCTAAAAAACTGCATTTCCAAAAACACAATATCGTAAAATACGACGTTTACGAAAATAGTACAGCAAAAAGAGAATGTTTTTAGAAGTTTCCCGTAACACAGAAACATCATAGATGGATCTCGCTCTCTTGTTAAGAGAATAGAGAACGAGTTTGTGTATCTATAGAAGAAAAAGAAGAAAATTCCGAGAAAAATTGTCCCTATTACTGGAACAAAGCCGCAAGAATCGCAATAATACACAAAGGAATGACAATCGCAAGAAAAATATTACGAAAGAAAATCGCGTCTTTTTTATTCCTTTTGTGCATGGCTTTGATAACGCCTTCGTCGAGCATGCTTTCGGGAACCATGAATTTTTCATAGTCGTCGGTATCGGTTGGAAAAGGCATTGTATCTCCAATCTTATTAAACTTAAAAAACGCACAAATCATTTTCTATAATAACAAAAAAATCGTCGAAACGCAACTTAAAAAAACTCAAAAAGGATAAAAATGGCGTCAATTGCATCCTTAGCTCTCAAAATTCAGGCGGACATTGGAAACGTTACCGAAAACATCCGTTCGGTCGTAAATTCTATTGACGCGATTTCTGTTGCGTCGCAAAAAACTCATCCCGGGCTACGCGGGATGCAGAACGCTCTGACCGGTATGAATATCATGCTTGATAATGTTACTGTTGCGTCGCAAAACGCCGCGGAATCTTTTAGCAATTCTGATTTCGGTCAAGACCAAATTGACGAAGCGGTTGAGACGATGGAGAAAATGCAAGACGCGGCGAAGGCGGTTTTTGACGCCAATGTTCAGGGAGCGGAAAGATCCGCTGCGGCTATTGGAAAAATGCCGCCGACAATAAAAAGCGTCAATACTGTTCTTGAAGAAATGAAGACTTTGAGCGATTTCAATCGCCTTGATTTTGGAAATATCGGGGTGACGGAATCCGATTTACAGCGTGTTGACGACGTGATGAAATCTATGACTCAATCGGCGAACGAGCTGGGAATCGGCGTTGCCAAGAGTATCAGCGATCTCAAGCCGACGATGGAAAACATTTATGCCGCACAAAAGAAAATTGACGAATTAAAGCAAACCGCGGCGCAGATACAAGAGACAACCGGGGACGAGACCGCGTTGGCGGACGCCATCGCTCTTGCCGAGGAAAACGCGGGAGCGTTGGCGAGCAAAGCGGTGGAGTTTCAACTTTCTATGGAAAGCGTAAAAGCGACATTATTTTCGATTAACAATATTCCGTTTGCCGTTTTGTCGAATTTTTTGACTGAGGTTCTTAACAATTTGAAATTTTTCGGTCAAGACCTTGACAACATGTTTAATGGAATTCCCGGAAAAATAATAAGGGTGACAGTCGTGATCGGCTCGTTGGTTGTAGCGATTGGGCTTGCTCACGCGAGAATGACGACGCTGGGCGTTTCAACAACGTACTTCACTTCGCTTATAAAATCGAGCATGATTTATCAGGGGCTGGCGGGATTTGCCGCAATGTTGGACGGAACGATTATCAAGACGTATGCTGCTGCGGCGGGAACGGCGGTTTGGACGGCGGCGACGTATGTGCTGACGGCGGCGCAGTGGGCGCTGAATATTGCGATGGCGGCAAATCCTATCGGCGCCGTTTTCGCGATTGCTCTGGCGATTATTGCGGCGATTGCGGCGGTGATTTATGGAATTTGGTCATGGTTTTCAAGGTCGGCAAAAGAGGCGGAAAATCTTAAAAATCAGATCAGCAACATGGAAGCGTCAACGGCGGCGTTTCGTGATCGGCTGGCGGAGACTGCCGACCGGTACCGCGAATTGAACAATTTGGCAAAGAATTTCGCTGATGCGAATATGTCAGGTGCCGACAAATATCAAAAGAAATTGGAAGAAATCAACGAAGTTTTGAGACGTCCACAAATCGCGGATGAAATGATCGCCGCGTACAATTTGAAAGAGATTGAATTGGTACGAGCGTTGGAAAACGCACAATCAAACGGGCAACAGGATTTAATTGATTCCATTCAAAAGCAGCTTAACGACCTCCGCAACGACCGGGAAAACGTCGCGAAAGACGTTCAGAACTCGCCGGTCTTTACTGAGCAAGATGCTGCATCGGCACGGGAACGTGCCAGAATGGAATATTTGCGCGGTCAATACGGCGACATGTTGAACGTCTCGGTTTCGGCGCAGGACAAATACAACGACACGGTTCAAAATCTTAACGACGACCTCAACGCGGGACGAATCAACGCGGCGGAATATGCGACGGTACTGGAAAACGCGAGAATTGCTTTTGAACAAAATGATCCCGCGACAAAGGAGATGGCGGAGCTGAAAAAGAAATTTCAGGAAATGACCGAGAAAACGCCGGTACGGACATTCGACCAATTGACGACGGAATTGGAGCGGGTACGAAACTCGCTTTCGCCGGAGGAATTGACTGCGGCGAGCCGGAACTTGATCGGTCAACTGAAAACCGATTTGGGAATCGGCGAATATCTTATTCCCGACGTCGCCGGCGGCGAGTTGGAAACGAAGCAAGCGGAACTTTCCGCCGCTTATGAGAAATTGATTCAATACGCGAATCGCGCCGGGATGTCCGATGAAGAACTCGCGGACGCGAAAAGTCGTGCGGCACGGGCGATTTTGGGTCAAACGGAAGCGTCGCGGGCAATTTTCGACGCGATGGACGCGTTACGACCGGCGGCGGAAAAAATCACTCAAGCGCAAAACGAAATCGTCGAAACCGCGGCGGCATTGCGGGAAAACGGACAAAATATCACCGAAGAGGCGATTAACGAGGCGTTGCGAAAAGTCGAAGAAAAATACGCCGCTCCCGAAGCCAAAGAACAAGGGCAGGAAAAACAACAAAACGCCACCAACGCCGCACTGGAACGCGGGTCAATGGCATATTTTGAGACGCTTCAAAAACAAAACGATCCGCTTTTGAAAGAAAGTCAGAAGCAAACCAAAGCGTTGACAATGATCGCGGAAAACACAGGAAAAACGGAAAAAGCGAAAGAACTCAATGATTTTGCACTTATTGGATAAAAGGACGTGGAATGTTTTTAAGGGAGTTTTAAGGGACTGGTCTGTTGTGTCTCAATCGTCCCTAAAGTCTCTCGTGTCTTTCAAGTCTCTTTTGCATTAGAAAGCATCCTTTATGGCTATTCTCGAAATCATACTCACCAAACATTCCGGCGATTTTAACCATGCGGAAAAATCCATTTCGCTGGAATGGCTTGTTTTTTCCGATGAAATTTCGGATTTTTCACTTTCGATTTATCAGCAGGGGTTGCTGGATTTCGGCGAAAATCTCATCGATTCCGATTGGAACGCGCTCGGATGGGCGAGAACCGGAGCGGCGTATCAATTCGGATCAGAGGTGGCGCCGGGGTTGTACGCTCAAGGAGCGTCGGTTTTCGACCGCGAAATCATTCAAGGAGTCAACTCGCTTTCTGTTAAAATGGAAGAAGGGACGCCGGTCATTGTTGACGTTCCTCCGGATGGCGTCGTTCGATGGCACGTTTCGCAGAAGTTCTCAAATCAAGCGAATAAAGCGGTCAGCCAATCCGCAACTTCAACCGACGATAAAATCAAAATTTCCATGTCCGTCGAGAATGAAACAGAGCCGTTTATCCGCGACGTGATCACGGGGAACATGGTGGTCAATTCCGCCGGTCAGTTTTTCAATCCGCCGCCGGAAAAGACGAAGAAAATCATTGTTTATAGTATTTCCCGCGAGATCTTTTTGAATCCGTTAATGAAGGCGAAAAATTACTCCAATGTTGTCAATGCCGATGCGTTTTATGGAGCGGCTCCCGGAACGCTCTTGATGAATATGACATGCAATTACGATGGCAACACGTGGACGGAAACATACGAAATCCGCGAGCGGCTGGAAGGGTGGGAAACGTATCTGTTGGATACGGGCTACGAAGAGATCGTTGGCGGGGAGTTACGCAAGATTCTCGACGACGACGGAACGCCGGTTTCCGAACCGGCAATGTTGAACGGTACCGGACAAAAGGCGCCAAACGGAAACTCAATCGGCGTGGACGTCGGACCGTTTTGTAAATATGAGCAATTGCCGTTTAACGCTTTGAATCTGCCGAACATTTTTGCGATCATTTCATCGAACTAAGGGACTTGTGGGACAAACCAAACTTGTCCCTTCAGTCCCAATTGTCCCTTCAGTCCCCTAAGTCCCTTGGAAGCACTATGAAAAAAAAATACGCCTTATTTTCCGAAGGTTTCGGAAGAAAAATTAAAAACGTCGTTGATAGTTTCACGCAGGAAGTTCCCGCCGGCAAGAGCAACGCGGCGAATATTCTTGCCTGCTATTCCAGCCCAATGGAAATCACCGGCGAATGGGAACAAGACAGCGACGCTTTATGGACATGCAAAGCGAAACGACTCTGGATGATTGGCGGCGAATACAGAACCCGCGACGCCGAAATAGAGATTGACTTGTACGCCCCGTGTCACAACGCCAAACCGGACTTGAACGTCGGCGACCGATGTTTCGCCGTCTTTCGAGGACTATGGGAAGTTGTCGGGGGAAGCGGAGGCAGCGGTTCGAATATCATTCAATCGACATTGGTAACGTCAATGGTCAATGATGCACCGGCGTTGACAGCTGCCGGCCATACTATTACCACATTGCTTTTGATGAGCGGAAGATCGCTTGCCGCTAACAGTACGGTTGTTTATGATACCAATACATTAAAACTAATCACCGCTTCAAGATATTCGGAAACATTTCCGTTGCCGCCGCCGCAAGTTGCTGTTTCTTCGGATGGTTATAATCTTGTGTGCAACACGCCAACGGTATGGTGGGATACGGCGCTTGTGCCGACGCCAAGATTACATGTTTTTCGATTCGGTCAAGTGCAAGCGTTGGATTTAGGGGCGATTCCTTTTAATCAACCGCAAAGTTTTCCGTATTATGGAAAATTTGTAATTTATGCGGGATATTCGACGATTGTAAATTCATCGCCCTATACAGGGCTTTTTGTTTCTTGCTGCGCTGATGAAAACGCACCGACAGCAGCATTACAAAGCAACAGCGAAACGGAAAAAATATTAAAAATCAATTGCCCGTTTCTCAATAGTATTCCGTCCGGTCATCGCGGCTATTATTGTTTTGTGTATAGCACAACGTCCGAAACGACAGGGTTTTCCGGTTTCACTAATTTTGCGGATACGATTTCCATCAATAGTTCAATCACTTCGTTATATGTCAAGTATGCGATTTTAGATATTGACAGTTACGCTTATAATTACACCCAAACATTCACATTAAGCGTGTAGAGAAATAAACATATGGGTATCGCCGGACTTCCTGTTTTTATGCCGACATACATCAATGGTAGAATTGTGATTGATGACGATTGCTATATCAGAGCAAACGCGGTGACCATCTACGCAACCTATGTAACAGGCACAATATCAATTTATCCACTGATTAAAATTAATAAAGGTTCTTATCCGTTTCAGATGACGGTTCCGACTTCCGCGACTACGACTACAATGAGCGGCTATGTCGACGTTCCTATCGAAAACCCTGACGCCTCCGTGTCATTGCAACAATTGTCGTTAAGATTTTCAGTTTCCGTGTTGTCTCATTATTTATATCACGTGAGCGTTAGCAGGCTTTTTGTGTTCGATAAGATTCAGGTTCAATTTTCTGTAACGGGCGGAGCGGGAACGTTATCTTCGTTGGCTTTTTTTGATAAAATCGAGACGCGAGGAACAATAACCAATCATCCTATCCGAACTGACGGACTCTGGGGACGCGTCAGCACAACCTACCATAAGACGCTAACAATTGAGAACATTGACTCAATCACAGAAAAAGAGATATTAGCTCTGGATAACGGCGTTGATTATTTAGCGCCGTCTAGGGCGTATGCTGGTGATAATGTATTTACTGTGCAAGATAAAACATTGATTATTTCCGGTTTTGCGTCACATGCTTGGAATGCGTATCAAGGAAACAGTATTTTCGACGCGTCTATCGGCTTAATCTCCCGAGATCCTGTTTTTTTAGTAACGCATCAAGATGAAATTCAACTACGGCACAAACAGAAGATATTAGAGGCGAATAATGTTTTAGTTCGACATTATGATAGCGGTACCGGGAATAATGTAATCCACGCAAACGAGGGATATTTCATTATTAAGACGCCGGGAAAAAACATAGGATATAAAAACGATTTTTTTTATGTAAATCCGTCGTCTACGCCGCTTTTTCAATTAGAAAATTTTAGGAATTTATTTTCAATTACGGAAATTTTTTATTATCAAGTTTTTGATGTTGACGTGACTGATTTTACTTTTGTGGATTTCATTACACTTAGCGATCATCCGAAATCCACCTGCTCGTTTCGTTGTTCATTTATAAAGAATGTTTATAATTCGTTAGCGACAATTCAAGACGTCTATGCGTACACCTCTTATGATTTCAATTTATCTTATCTTCAACCGCATGACGGTAATGGATTTAGTAGTTTTTATTTGTATTTTTTTGATCGCTTGTATTCTAGCGATACACATTTCTTCATGTGGAACATGCAAGATAAAATAGAGTATGACCTTGGGTCAACGACGAATCTCGATTATAGTGCAACGGCGTCAGCAACAAGTATTGTCGGTCCGCTTGATGAATGGGGATTATTCGACGAAAGCATCGCGGAAAAGGAATCCGCAGATATTTATTATGTATTTACGTATATTATTCCTGTGGGGCATCCGGGAAACGCTCCTTATCCTGATTACAACGTGACTCGACGAATGGAAGTTGGTTATTTGGACGTGGTAATTGATCCGGCCGGAGATGCCTTTTTTTATATGCTTGGGACAAATCAACCGCCAGAGAAATGCAGCACGATGTATCAAAAAACCGCCGCTGTCGCGGCGTTGGATATGTCTCTTGTGTCTTACGACCATGACAGTCATTCTTTTACTTATACTTATGAACGACCACAGGAACAATACAACTTACTTAAACAAGACAAAGCATCCATTGACGTTACAATTCAAACAATTGATGATAACGACGTGAATGCGAACGGATTGCTGAATCACGGGTATTTTCTTCCATACTCCGGCAATAACCCGTCCTGTACTCGAACTTTGGAATTAGACGGCTTGTTGCACCGCTGGGTTTATGATTATCAGAATGAAAATGATTTACACGGCAAGCATTACGAAACGGAATGGCAACAAACGTTTGACAACGTTGAAAATTACCTATTGAAATATCCGGCAAAGGTGGCAATTTCAAGGCAAACAATAGAAAAAATCGGCGTGCCTGACCTAGAAAACGGGCAAGAATATGAGATGGAAATATACCTGCCCGATTCCGCGTATTCAAGCGACACTGATCTTTCATTGTTTAGCGCCGACGACCGAACAATCAAATTCCGTTTGATTTTTGATAGCTGGATTTTTAATGAGGAGCAAAATCAAGTACAGTCTTAACGTAAGCGACCATGTCCGAGCGAAAACGAATCGCCACTCTCAATTGGAATTTTTACTTTTTACCTTCTTGACTTCTTGGACGCATTTATCTTCCCATTTCCAACGTTTGCCGCAATTGGTGCAAACGCGATAAATGATCATCATTGTCCCGGACTTGGGGTAATACCCTACCGCTCTGAGCGGCGAATGGCATTCAGGACAACGACGACGGGAGTTTCGCCGATAAATAGACTTGTGATTCATGTTTTCAATTCCTTTCAATTACTGAATAGTGCGGGCAAAAGATTTTTGCCCCTACGTTAATTTCAATTTGCTGAACAGAATCCGGTTGCCACGCTTGCCGGCCGGTATGATAAGTCTTGCGGAAATCGTTAATCTGGTCACGCAAGGCATTGAGCAGCTCATTGAACTTGTCGTTGACAACATTGAATTGAATGGTTAAATCATTCAATTCTTTTTCTTTTTTTTCGGCGTTTTTATTGCCGTCTCTAGCGTCCCTCAAGTCCCTTGTGTCTCTTTCCTTCTTTGTGCGCCTTCGTTTGCTTGGTGGTAAAAAATATTTATCTCTTATTTTTTTACCGCAAAGGAGAAAAAGTCGCACAAAGGATTATAAATATTTATCTCTCACAGAGGCACGGAGGCACAAAGGATTTATAACGAGCAACCTTGGTGCGCCTTCGTTTGCTTGGTGGTAAAAAATAAGGGAATAAGGGCGCATTAGTTACGTTTTTTATTTATCAGTTCGTCGCGAAGAATCACGAATTCTTTCGGAGCGTCGAAACCGATTCGCACCTGCGT
>JAIRYX010000407.1 GCA_031267635.1 Planctomycetaceae bacterium | reverse complement strand
AAAAGGTACTCCGGGGATAACAGGCTTATCGCTCCCGAGCGTCCATAGCGGCGGAGCGGTTTGGCACCTCGATGTCGGCTCATCACATCCTGGGGGTGGAGGAGCTCCCAAGGGTTTGGCTGTTCGCCAATTAAAGTGGTACGTGAGCTGGGTTCAGACCGTCGTGAGACAGGTCGGTCCCTATCTGCTGTGGGCGTTCGAAACTTGAGAAGATTCAACTTTAGTACGAAAGGATTTAGTTGGACATACCTCTGGTGTTCCTGTTGTCGCGCTAGCGGCACGGCAGGATAGCTATGTATGGAATGGATAAACGCTGAAAGCATATAAGCGTGAAGTCGGCTTCAAGATTAGGTTTCGTAGCATTTCGCGAGAGTCCCCAAAAAGACGATTTGGTTGATAGGTCGGATGTGTAAGTACAGTAATGTATTCAGCTAACCGATACTAAAGGACGAACGCTTGATCACATATATCAAACATTCCTAATGCGTTTGAAATGTCACTCTTGCTTTTTTGATATAGGTAACTGGCTGGTGAAAATTAGTCAGTTGCATTTCCGGTGAATATATCCGAAAGGTCACACCTGTTTCCATTCCGAATACAGTAGTTAAGCTTTCGGAGCCGATGATAGTAAAAAAACTGCGAAAGTAGGTATCGCCGGTCTTTTTTAAAAAGCGAGTTTGTGTAACTCGCTTTTTTTATTTCTTGAGCGAAATTTCCCTTTTCTCATTTTCATTTTATTGCCATGAACTGATAAATTTATTATACATATATTATTGCTATACTTTTGTATCTAAAACCCACATCTATTCTATTTGTAATGAGTAAACGGCAATGTCCTGCCTTGTAAAATAACAACACAGAATAAACAAATTTAACAGTTTTTCACGATTTTCGAGAAGTGTTGTATAATTCGGTCATAAATTTATTTTTATCTTTCTATGTTTTCTTATATCACTAACGAAAATGTTCCGCGATTTCCAGCACGAAAACGCGATTCGCACAAAGGCGATTTTGGACGTATTCTCCTTATTGGCGGCTCGGTTGGCATGAGCGGAGCTATTGCGATGTCCGGTCGCGCAGCAATTCTGACCGGTTCAGGATTGGTCAAAATTGCAGTTCCGGCAAGTATTTTATCGATAGTTGCAAGTTTGACGTCAGAAATTATGACGGTTTCGTTGCCGGAAAACCGTTCGGGAAAACTTACCGTTACCGCCTATGAAAAAATTTTTTCACTTTCCGAACAAGCGGACGTTGTTGTTCTTGGTCCCGGTTTAGGACGCTCCGCAGGACTGAACGCTTTGGTATTTCACCTGAACCGCGAAATCAGAAAACCAATGCTACTGGACGCGGACGCTCTCAACGCAATCGCGTCGCATGGTTGGGAATGTGCAACGGACGCATTAGCCACAATCGTTTCGTCCGGTGTTTCACGGATTCTCACGCCACATCCTGGAGAGTTTTCACGATTAAATCAATGTCACCTCGTGCCGCGAGGAACCTTGCAACGAGTCGAAGCGGCGGAAGATTTTATTCAATGCATTCAAAATCAAATGAAGAGCAAATCATTATCTTCACCGACGAGCGGCGAATTGGTACTTATATTGAAAGGGGCGGAAACCGTTGTTACTGACGGCCGCCAAACGTTTGTCAACACGAGCGGCAATCCCGGTATGGCAACCGGCGGAAGCGGCGACGTTCTTTCCGGCATCATCGCGTCGTTAATTGGTCAACATTTTTCACTGTGCGATGCGGCAAAACTCGGCGTGTTTCTTCACGGACGCACGGCGGATATTGCGTATCATCAATCGCGCATTCCGCATGAAGCCATTATTGCGTCAACGCTCATTAACCACATTCCTGATGCGATCAAAGAATTGAGTTGATGATAAATTCAAAAGAAAAATAGCCGTTTTACTATAAACTAACCTATTTAAAATAATTCGGATTGCAATGAACATGACAACATACATAAAATACAAAACCAATTTGAACACTCTACCTAACCGCGCGAAAGTTTTTATATGAGAAATCGTTTTATCCCCTTTTTTGACCTCGTATTTTACGGCATTCAATTGCCCCAAAAACAGTAGTGATGAAACGACTTCTCCATATTCCAGTGATAAGCAAAACAAGATTAAACGTAAGGCATCCCCATGAAAAACAATCACCACAATAGTAATAGACACATCGCGTTGGAGTCTCCTTTTTTATTTCTGCAATAATACTTGTCGCTTCGTTCCATTTCCCTTTTTTAATCATTCGTCCCGTTTTATCAATCCAAACAGCAAAACCTGAATTGCATGAAGCAAGATAAGGTTTGCGATTTTCAATGGATCGAAAAACGTATGTTGCCGTGTGCATTTCAATTTGTGTAAGCATGTCAAATGATCCATCATTTGACATGCTTATGAGTACATCAGGTTCTTGATTCTGTTCCGAAAGATTTCGCACTTGTTGGCGAATAGAAGATGCAAAAGCGCTATCAAAACAGATGTTTATTGCTGCATACAACGGATACGAGGATTTTTGATAAAGTCGGTTGTTTTTGGAAAACAGAGGAAATGCCGTCAACTCATGACCTCGATAAAGGAAAAAATTTTTTTGAAACTTTTCAGGCGTCAAAAAAGAAAACGGATTGTATTCTAAAAATGGAACAAGATGATGTTTATTGTAGATATATTTTACACCGACTCCCGGTTCAATAAAGACGGCAGAAAATTTGTAGTGCGGCATGGATTTTTCATAAATTTTCTCACAAAAATATCTGGTAAATAATCCAACAATTTGTGGTGTATTGTTTTCATTGGCGAACTCATGAAATTCTTTTCTGTTGGTACAAATGAGTTGATCCAGCATTTCTTTGACTTGTTCATTTGATTGATTTTTCCATTCTGTGGGTAAAAAGTTTGATGAGAATACATAGAATCCGGGAAAGCAAAATTCTTCAGGCCAAACAACGACGTCAACACTTTGTGATATTTCATTTGAAAGTTGGTGATACTGATTCATCCTTTCGGTAAAAGTTTTGCAATAAGGTTCAATTGTTGCATTGAGGTTTCCTTGAAGTAAAGCAATTTTTACATGTGGGGCGTCGGGATAAAAATTTGCATTGATTTTAGGTGAATGGATTTGATAATATCCGTATGAAAAAACACATAAAATTACGCTAATAGCAAATAACAAAATGCGAAGACTCTTTTGGGAAAAATGCAAGAAATTAGGTTTATTCTGGAATTCATTCAAAGACTTCCAAAAAGCGGCAATGCAGACACCGATAAAAATGATCAACATACCAACCGCATTTTCACCAATAATATCAGCTATTTGAATAAGATAGATGTTCTGAAATTGCGTATGTTCGATAGCTCCATAAGACATACCTCCAAAGAAAAAATTTTTTCTCAAAAACTCGCATCCACACCATACGATTGGAAGTAAAATATAAGGAGAAATTGATTTTATGTGATGTAACGCAATACGTCCCAGCAAGATAAAAAGCGGAATAAAAAACGAAAGGGAAATGGTAAAACCGCCCCATAACAATTTTGTCCAAATCGGAGGATAAAACATCCAATTGAAAGCCCAGCCCCAAAACAAAAAAGTTCCACACCATACTTTTACGTAGCGCTGAACTTTCCATGAACTTGGATCATAGATCAATATGCCCCAAATTCCTGACACGAGCCAAATACAAAACGAATAATTGTATGGTGCGAAAGAAACACGATAAAGAAGCGATGCAATAATCGCAAACAAAAATGTACGATCAAAGAATTTAATAAATTTCATTAGACTTTATCGTGATTCTCAAGCATAGATTCCAGTCAAGAGTTATTCTTTTGGAGAAAGAATATTTGCTTTTAAATGCAACAAAAATACAGGTCGTAATGGGTCGTCTGATTTAACAAGAATCGATTTATCGACAGAACCACTCAAATTACTAGGAAGCAAACGAACCGTTATCAAAGATTCCGAATGGGGAGGGATAGGATGATGTGGAAAATTCAACACTTCAACACAACCACCACATCCTGGGGTGACTTTAATCACACTCAATGACCTATTGCCTGTATTTTGTATCATAAAATTCACTGAATTCAAAACAAGGTGATCCGTTTTTTCAATGTCACCGTAATCATAAATAGAATTTTCACAAGACAATGTAGGACGCCAAAAACCTGGGCCAAAAAAGCAAGCATATCCAACGTCGAGTAAAGCTCCTAAAAAGTAAAGTATTGAAAAAACAAATATAACAACACCCACTTTGCCCCGAATATTTTTCATACAGAATCTTTCGTTTTTCAGGAGAAAATTTGATCGCTTGTGTTACGTAAAAGCATAAGAATTTGCTAACAATCCCCTTCAATTTCACCTAAAATTGGCGGCATTTTGCCCCAAGTTCATTTTGGGGCGAGGATGATGAAAACTCCATTTTGCCTAACATAAGTTCATAAATTTTAGCTTACTTTCCATGGTTCATAGACGGAAAACACTCGACAGTATGATAGGGCAAAACGAAGTAAAAATTGGTGAACATTACTTCTTGGATGGCAAGAAATCAATCTCATCCTGTTTGGTCGTTAAATTCCTTCATCATACTTCGTCGATCACCCTAACGAACACTCATAAACATTTTACATACAGTTATAGGAAGTTGGATTTGAACATTGTTCTGAACTACAGTCTTCAGAACAGCATCCACAAGTCTTACCATCATCTGTCGTGCTGGGACCGCTCGAACCATCATCGCAACAAACATAAGAGTCTGGAATACAACTTCCTTGACAACAAATATTTCCTGATGGACAGGGTACTTCAGGGCAAAAGTATTAACACAAATATTACGCGGTGCTTTGCAGGAGTTTTTTGATAGTGGCACGTATTTTTTTGATTTTTTTTGGGTCGTCGTTCACGAGGTCTAAAAAATCGACGATTCTTA
>JAIRYX010000466.1 GCA_031267635.1 Planctomycetaceae bacterium | reverse complement strand
AAATCCAGACGCTCTGAAAGATTATGTATTTGGAGAAGATTCAGCTAGTCCCGCTTGGAGCGGAAACTTTACTGCGTAGGTTACGAATCAAGTGACGTCACGGGCGGCGTTTTGGGAATGGACGCAATCTCTTTGAAAGTCCGCAACAATTCCGCCGCCCCGCCCAATAAATCCGCGAGAAAATGGGTAATCTACGCACGGCAATCGTAGTATTTTTCGGTGAAATTGGACTGTAGTTACAAAGTTGCCGTGCGGATTTCTTTGGGGTGGGAAACGGAACGCCGTAGTGTTCTATCGCGTTTGCCAATAGTGTCCCTCAAAAACGAAATAATTAGAAAAAATAAAACGTTGTAAAATCGATTTTATTTTTTGTTAATTAAAATTCGTGTTTTATTGCAGACTGTTATTGATAGAGAGAAAATCAGCGAGAACAACGCAAAATAATCTTTCACATAATGGTATGGTGAAACTCGTGGATTGGTAGTGAAATTTACCCAAACAATTTCATTTTTTTCTCTTTGACCAATATTTAAAATACGTCCGTTACTATCAATGCCGACTGAAAAACCGCCGTTTGCGGAAGCGAGATAAGTTTTCCGGTTTTCAACGGCGCGAAAAATGTGCGTCGCAAGGTGCATGTCAATTTGCGACGAATGCCGAAACCAGCCGTCGTTGGAAATGTTGATCAAAATATCCGGTTCATTTCCGTGTTTTTTGAGCGTTAAAATCTGCTCACGAATCAAATGCGGCGACGAACTTTCAAAACAAATATTTGCCGATGCTTTCAAAAAGTTTATTTTTCGGTCGGTTTTGTTTTTGGGAATCGTCAAACAAACCGGCTTTTTCCCAAAATCAGCACGGTTGCAAAGCGTTTTCAACGGAAAACTGTCTGGCAAATATTCCGCAAACGGTAAATACTCACCAAACATTACTAAAAGCATTTTGTCGTAGCGTTGTGTAATATTTGAATTTGCGGCGTCGAATAACAATGCCGAGTTAAAGCTACGAGGAAAATGTTCTTCCTGATCGTCGTAATATTCAAACGTCGATACGCCAAAAATCGCCGGAATCCCAATTGCGGCGGAAAGTTTTTTCAAATCGGTTTGATTTTTTTCTAAAAAACTCTCAATAGTAGCTTTTTCGAGCCGTTCTACATTTTTTATATTTTGGTCTGAAAAGTCAAAATCAATGTATGGATAGATACAAGTGCTTTCAGGAAAAATGATGAAATCGGCGGAATGTTGTTTATCCGCCGCTGCTTCAAATGACATGTTAGAGTAATGCTCAAAAACTTCTTCGTACCAATGTTTCGTTGCGGAGAGAGACGCTTTGAAATTTCCTTGCAACACCGCCGCACAAAATTGAGTGTTTTTTTCCAATTGCGATTTCTCACAACGAAAATTGGCGTAACCGATAAGAACTCCGAACGTCAATAAAATCAAAAAGATGCGAATCAAAAATCGTTTAAAAAAATTCTTTGTTATTTCATCATGGAAATCAGGCAATCGCAACGGAAAATTTTCACCGAACAAGACGCCGACAAAAATCAGAAAAGCGGCAACGGTGTATTCACCACCAATATCCGCAATTTGAATCAAAGATGTTTGATACATTTGCGAATGTTCCAACGACGCAAAACCAAATCCGCCCATAAGATGCTTTTGCAGATACGCTGTCGCAAGCCAAGCGATTGGTGCGGCAAAACAAACCGGAACGCGAAATTTCCCGCCGATTTTTGTGTGGTGGATTGTTCTCGCAAAAAAAATAAAAAGCGGAAAATAAAGTCCGAGATAACAACTCATCGCAAGCCATCCGAAACAGGTTGCCCAGTACGCATAACACACCCAAAAAACAGCAAGTCCCCAAAAAATAACGCCAGCCAACCAAATCTGACGATAGGGGCGTTCTCGAATCCAATATTTTCGCGTTTGATTTTTGTTTTTATGTTCCGAAACAAGCGACGGTCGGCGAATAAGCGGAGTCCAAAAAGCTGCGACAACCCATCCAAGTTGCCACAACCCTAACGGCGGTAACGCTAATAAATACACAACAATTCCGATAAACATAAGCGGAAAAACGCCGTTGTAAAGTTTCTTCCATAAAATATTTGATTTTTGCATAATGTTCTATTACTCGATCATTTTATTTACTTTTTTACCAACGGTTTCATAAAGAATTTTTCAATATTATTGATAACTTATTTTAAAACATAACGTTATAGATTTTGATTCTTATTTATTTCTTTGCGTTTCCTTCGTGCTTCATCACGACTTTATAGTGAATTTGAAAATTTTAAGATTGTTTATTGGAATTTTTCTGACAAAAATTACTAAAAATCTCAAAACGGCGTTGCAATCTGGTCAAAAAGCGATTAACATTAAAAACAAAGTGGTTTTTTAAAATCAACCACAGAGATTTTTAAGAAAAATTTATAATTTTTTTTGTGTGAAATCGGGATTCTTTATGGCTAAAAATAGTTTAAAGTCTCCGCATTTTTACGTGATAGCATAACATGTTTGAGACGTTGTGTCAAAGTCATTCTTTAGGAGTGGAATTATGATTCGTCGGAGTTTTGTCTTATTTTTGTTGTTTTCTACCGTCGCGGGGTTGTGCGGAACGGGACACGCGCAAACGGTTTCCGCCGACCAGCTTTATGGACAAGGTATCCATGCGTTCAACGCGAATCAGTATCGCGAAGCAATTGCGGCATTTGACCAAGTGGAAAAATTGCGAACGCCCGATCCTCGCGTCTTTTTCTATCGCGGATTAGCGTATGCACGGCTCAACGATTCCGAAAAATCGGTCAAAGATTTTGAATATGCGTCGCGTCTGGAACAAACAACGGCGGCGAGCGCGTATAGCGTTCCCAAAGCGTTGGAACGGATTCAAGGAAAAGAGCGTGCGACAATTGAGCAGTACCGCCGCGAAGCGAAACGCATTTGGGAAGCCGAAGCAGCGAAACGTCGACAAGAAACATTTCTTGCGCAAAAAACTCAAAATCAACAGTTTTACAATAAAATTATTTCGTCCGGCGAACAAGCTAAAGCGACGGCGGATACTGCGGCAACTGACGTGAATACTCCGATTCCGTTCGGCGCGAAAGCTATTACGCCGTTTACAAGCGAGGCAAACGCTGTATCGGGCGGATTAAGATTGCAATACACCAAAAAGAACGTCTTTACGGAACATGTAGAAACCCCAACAGTCATTAACAACGAAGAACCGGAACCGATCAAAACAGCTCCGAAAAAGTCGGTTGATCCTTTTGATAATCTGGATACCGACGCCAACGCGATAAAAGGGTTCGACGATGTTGATCTCAGTGCCGGCAATTCGACCGTCAATCTTGGTGACGGAATTTTTAACGTTTTCGGCGACGCGACAGCTAATCCAACAAACGACGCCGCAAACACCTCTGCGGCACGCGATTTATTCAATGAAACATTTGAGAACAACGATCTTTCCACACCGAATAATCCATTTTCCAACGACTCGGCAGTAGAAGCATTGGATTTTCCCGATAGCAGCATGAGTCCAACAACTCTTCCCGACGGAGTCCGTTTTCAACCCAAAGCTGACGCAAAAACTGCCGGAAATTCTTTTGGAAAAACGCTTGGCTCATTATTCAAAAAGTCGGATAAAAAAGCGTCTTCGCCGGAAGTTCCGATTCCGACATTTATTCCCACCGTAGCTCCTGAAGCAACGCCGCAAGATGAAAATATCTTTGATGACAATGCGATTGAAACTCCCACGACGCCAATTTAACCAACAAGTTCAGAAAACGCCCGCCGATTGAGCATCATTCTTGGAAAAACATGTCTTCAAACAATAGCGCTCATTTTGAAGATCGGGAGCATAATTGCCATCACAATGACGAGAATGACGCTTCCCAAAACGACCAGCATCAACGGTTCAAGAAATCGGACGGCAACATCAAGTTGCCGCCAGTTGCGTTTTTCGAGCGAATCGGCAATCCTGATAAGAACCGAATCCAGCGTGTTCGATTCTTCCGCGACCGAAATCATTTCCACCACCGACGTCGGAAAGATTTTTGATTCCGCGAGCGGAGCAGCCAAACGTTGTCCCGCTGAAATATTTTCTGTCGCGCTCTGAATCGTGTCGCCGAGAATCTTATTACCGGTCGCGTCGGCGGAAATGTCGAGCGACTTGAGAATCGGAACGCCATTTCGCAAAAGCGTCCCCAAAACTCGGCAAAAACGAGCCACTGCAAATCCTTCAAACAGCTTGCCGACAATCGGAAGTTTAATTTTCACACGGTCAAAGAAACGCCGTCCTTGCTTTCCTTTGCTCCAGCGGTGCAACGCGAACAAACCGATCAACATAAGCGGAATCCCAATCGGTACGATCACTTGCATCGACGTTCCGAGTTTAAGCAAGAGATCGGTAATCAGCGGCAATTGATTTTGTGCTCGCAAGTCTTCAAAGAGTCCGTCGAACTTCGGAACAAAAACAGTCAAGACCAGAATAATGACAATCCCTAAAAACGCCGCCAAAACCATGGGATACGCCGCCGCACCGGTAACGCGGCTTTTCAAATCGTCTTGCGATTCCGTAAAATGAGCAACATGTTCCAGAGATTCTTCTAAAAAACCGCCTTCCGATCCCGCGCGAACCATTTGAATTGCCATCTCGCCGAACACTGTTGGGTAACGCATCATCGCTTCGGCAAGCGTTTCCCCTTCTTCAACACGATGATAAATCTTGTCGAGAACGGATTTAAGATTCGCGTTAGAAGACTGTTCCTGCAAAATCCGCAACGACCGCAGCAACGGCACGCCGCCGCGCAGTAAGTCGGCAAGTTGCGAATAAAACGCAGCCATTCGTTGAGCCGAGACCCGTCCGATCTTATCAGTGAGCGCGGCAGACGTCGCCGGCTTAATTTCAATCGGAAAAAGACCGGTTGCCGTTACGGACGCAATCGCATCCGCTTCGCTGACCGCATTGAGCGAACCTTCAACCTTTTGTCCCGTTGCGTTTCTGGCGGAATATTTAAATTCAGGCATGATTTTCAGATGTTGGAGAAAAAACAGAGGGGAAACACGACATTACTATCTATTTTAACCGCTTTTCTTTAATTGAGTACCGTTTTTTACCTAAAATCCCCAGATCGTTTTCATTTTGTGCGGGAAAGCGGTGCAGAGACGAGCGGTTTTCGCGGTTGAGTAAAAAGCGTCCAACAATCACCTTTTCCGCGTTACGCCAGAGGTGTTCCTTGTGAATAATCCCCAGTTGAAACAGAGGATTCCAATGCGAGAAACCAGTTCCACCCTTGAACAGTTGGCGTGGTCATCTGATTTTTTCTTCTCCCTTTTGTTCATTCGTGTTGTATTTGTGCCTGCAAATTTTGATTGCGTTGCTTCACTTTTTCAACAAGCGATAATTTAAATTGTAATAACTTTTCACGCAACGCAAAATCGGCGAGCGCGAGGATTTGCACGGCAAGAATGCCGGCGTTTCGCGGTCCGCCCATTCCGGCTCCCACTGTTGCGACCGGAACGTCCCCCGGCATTTGTACGGTGGAGAGCAATGAATCAAGACCGCCCGCTAAATCTGTCGGTACAGGAATCCCGATCACCGGAAGAATCGTATGCGCCGCACAAACGCCCGCCAGATGCGCCGCGCCGCCCGCTGCCGCAATCAGCACGGAAATCCCACGCTGCTGAGCGGTTGCCGCATATTGAGCCACAAGTTCCGGCGTGCGATGCGCACTCATCACCTGCACTTCATACTCCACCTGAAATTCATCCAATGCCGCCGCCGCCGCCTTAATTTTAAGCCAGTCGCTATCGCTTCCCATTAAAATTCCAACACGTATATTTTGTTTATCCGTCATAATTAAGTAAAAAAAACATTTTACACTTTACAGCAAGGGATTGTGCTCTCAAGCAAAATCCACCGGAAAATTGTATAATACGTTTTCCGATGACGCAAGACCGGTATCAAGAAAGGCGAGTCCCCGTTGAAAAGAGTCGCAGAAAAACCGTAACTATTCAGTTGCTCAAGCCAAATCACTCCGCACCGGTCAACACGGGATGGTTACCGTCGATTTTACCGGAAAATATTATCATTGCCGCCTTTGTTTGTAACATTTCCTTCGCAGCCCGAATTGCGTCTCGGTTGTCCGGCACGGATTCATACGGTGTGAGCGGCTGAACCGTTCCCTTTTCTTTTTCGCGAATGTCGCTCCGTTCCCAAAATCAAAAAGCGAGCAATCCAAGGGACTTGAGGAGCAGTAAAAGGAACATGAGAAACTCCGAAAACTTCCGAGACAGGA
>JAIRYX010000397.1 GCA_031267635.1 Planctomycetaceae bacterium | reverse complement strand
GTGAAAAAGAAATGCTTGTATAACGTTTATTATGAAACCTTCGAACAGTTCAAAGGAGGAATCAACGATTGCCTGGAACAAATTGATCAACAATACAAAGAAGAAGTCGCAACACTCATGAATCCGGAATTCCAAAACTTTAAAAACTATGATATTATAACTGCGTAAAGTATATCACGTTTCCCTTAGTAGCCGACCGCACCCTCCTGAACGCGCCCTTATTCCCTTATCTTTTGGCGGCGAACGAAAAATAAGGACGCTCTATCATCCGCCCATAATATTTACGCGTCCGTCTATAATATTTACGCGTCCGCCCGTTCCGCGTAAATCTCCGCGTTAAAGACGAACCGATACGTAGGGGCGACCCTCGTGTCCGCCCTTGATTTCTATGTGTCCGTCCATAACATTTATGCGCGGCTGCCCTTGATTTCTATGCGTTTTCCCTACAGGGGCGGACGCATAAATATCATGGGTGACCGCATAAATTAGAGGAAAACGCATCGAAATCATGGGCGGATACGCCTAAATCAAGGGCGACCACGCCTAAATCAAGGGCAACCGCGTAGAAATCAAGGGCATCCGCCCATAACATTTATGCGTTCGCCCATAATGTTTACGCGACCGCGCATAAATCATAGGCGACCGCGAGGGTCGCCCCTACGGAATCACGGAATATTGATTCCTCATCATGTGCTGATTATTATGGGAAATGATCGCTCGAAAGAGGTTTGCGGGGCTTTCACGAAGGAAAATTCGCTGTTCGCGGAGGGCGGCGAGTTGCTCGCGGAGGGCGGCGAGTTGCTCGCGGAGGGCGGCGAGCCGCTCGCGGAGGGCGGCGAGCCGCGTGCAAAGAGTAGTGAAACTCCCGCAAAGAGTAGCAAATCGCTCGTAAAGAGTAGTGAATCGCTCGTAAAGAGTAGCGAATCGCTCGCGAAAAGGAATGCGAGTCGCGTTGGGGGAAACGAGTCAATCGGAAGTAGAAACGAGTCGCTCCCGAATAAAAATTCGCGCTCGCCCCCAGGAGCGAGCGGCTCGCTCCTGGGGGCGAATCGCTCATAAAGAGCAGCGAATCTCCCGCGAGCGTTCGTGGAAGTTTTACGTTAGTCGTTATATATTAAGGAGTTATGTCGAAAATCCAGACGCTCGGAAAGATGAGCTACTCGGATAGGTTGGAAATTTAGACGCTTGGAAAGATTATGTATTTGGAGAAGATTCAGATAGTCCCGCTTCGCGAGAGATTCGCCGCCTTCTACGGAATTTCCGTTCCGCTTCGCGAGAGATTCGCCGCTTTCTACGGAATTTCCGTTCCGCTCGGAGCGGAAACTTTACCGCGTAGGTTATGAATCAAGCGACGTTGCGGACGGCGTTTTGGGAATAGACGCAATCTCCTTGAAAGCCCGCAACAATTCCGCCGTTCCGCCAAAGAGATACGTCGTCCCGCCATATAAATCCGCACGGAAATTGGTAATCTTTTCCGATAAAAGCGGCTGTCGCTCTACTGTTGCCGCGCGGATGTGTGGGGGTTGGGGTGGGGAATTGGATAGGTACTATTTTTTGACCGTCTTGCCCATCGCGATGATGACCAACTTTCGCAAGCGGACAACATTCGCCTGCAACATAACTGGAGGATCTATCATACAACACCATAGAATCTTCAGCTTGAACGCATTAGGCGCGTCGGCAAAAGCGGCGAGCAATCTTGGCTGTCTTGTCGGCACTACGATCAATAAAGGTTCAATGCTCGTCCTCGCCGCCAATTCGCTCAACGAAGCGAAAAAAAATTTCAATGACGGAGATTACCTAGAGACCGCGCACGTTGTATGCACAAGGTGAGGAGGTTGTCGTTTGGGTTCTGTTGCAGCTTGCCGCGTCAGCGAAACGTGGTGAGGCGATCAAGCATCCTCTTTCCACTCCTTCTTCGAGTCTTCCCGTTTATGAAAAAGAGCCGTCGAAACAACGCCGCCAAAAATCGGTAGCGAAACAAGGTCATCGCGGCACCCATCGTTCCCCGCCACAAAAAATCACCCATCATCAAGAGCATCACGCATCATGTTGTCCTGATTGCGGAGGAGCGTTGCGTTTGCGAAAGAACATTCGTAAGCGTTACATTGAAGATATTCCGGCGAATATCACCGCGGTCTTGTTCCACTTTGGCGTCGACTGGCGGTTTTGTTTGAGTCTTGGGACGAGCAAATCGCCAATTCCGCACGAAAATCCGGTGTTCTTCATGCCAACGAAACGGGTTGGCGGGTCAATGGGAAAACCGATTGGCTTTGGCGCTTCAGTAACTCCGATGTAACGTATTATGTGATTGATAAGAGCCGCGCCAGTCCGGTGGTGAAACGTTTTTTCAAGCGGGTGTTCAATGGTATTTTCATGACAGACTTTTGGGGTACGTCCAATGCGATCGTCTGCGCAGGAAAACCAAAATGTCTGGTGCATTTGCTCCGTGAACTTAAAAACGTAACAAAATATAAGGACAAAATCGGCGATTGGAACGAATTTTCCAAACAGTTGAAACGGATTCTCCGAGATGGAATAAGTCTTTGCGGGAAGCGTTCGGAGTTGGAGGCGGCAACATTCGAACGTTTACGTAACCGTATTGAACTGCGGTTGTCGAAATTACTTCAACAGGATTGGAACAATGGGGAAGCGAACAAGACGCCGAAACGCAAGCAAGCTTAATGAGCATCTTTCAAACTCTAAAACAAAGAAAATACAACCCCGTAAAAACGCTCGTCAACGCACTAAAAGAACTAATACTCACAAAAAAATTACCACCACTACCAAAAAAACAAAATTGCACTGAATAATTACAAATTTTTAACCTTATCGTTTCTCGCTTGTGCCATTCGTATTGGGTCGAGGATTTCGGCAAGTTTTTCGGGCGGTAGAATTTTTTTCTGAAGGCAGATTTCGCGAATTGTTTTGCCGGTTTGGAATGCTTCTTTTGCAATCGCCGCCGCTTGTTCATAGCCGATGTACGGGTTCAATGCCGTTGCCATCGAGATACTCTTTTCGACTCCTTCGCGACATTTTTCTTCATTCGCTTCGAGACCTTTGAGGCATTTTTCCGTAAAAACATTCAACGCACCGGAAAGAATCTCGACACTTTCAATCGCAACGTCTGCCATCACCGGCATCATCACGTTCAGTTGAAATTGTCCGCCGATTGTTCCGCAGGTCGTAATAGTCTGATCGTTGCCAATGACTTTTGCGCACGTCTGCATCAACGCCTCGCACAACACAGGATTGACCTTGCCCGGCATAATTGAGCTTCCCGGCTGAAGGTCGGGAATTTTCACTTCGTAAAATCCGCATCGCGGACCAGAACCAAGCCAGCGGATGTTGTTTGCAATGTTCATCAATGTGACAGCAACAGATTTGATAATTCCGTGCGTTTGGACAAGTTGATCGCGCTGCGCATTCGCTGCAAAAGGATTACCGGCTCGTCTATAATGTCCCGGCAGCATATCGGAAAATTCATCGTCTGACTCTTCCCAAGCAGGTTCAAAATGCCGCGTAAGATATTTTGCAACCATTGTTCCGAATTGCGGGTGAGTGTTAATTCCTGTTCCGACCGCCGTTCCGCCGACCGGCAAATCTTCTAATAAATTCCTTGCGAATTGAACGTTTCCAAACAAACCGCCGATTTGTCCCGCGAAACCGCTAAACTCTTGTCCTAACGTGAGCGGCGTTGCGTCGGCTAAATGCGTTCTCCCGATTTTCAATATATTTTCCCATGCCGCCGCTTTTTCATCAATCGCTTGCCCCATTTTTACAAGGGCTGGCAATAATTTTTTGTCGATCAGTTCGCGGACAGCCACATGAATTGCTGTTGGAAAAATATCATTAGTGCTTTGTCCCATATTGACGTGGTCGTTGGGATGAATCCGTTTTTCCTGCGAGAAACGGTCGCCGCCGCAAAGCTCAATCGCACGGTTGGCGATGACTTCGTTAACGTTCATGTTGGTAGATGTGCCGCTACCGGTTTGATAAACATCCACTGGAAATTGGTCGTCGAAGTTTCCATCCGCAACTTCAAGACATGCTGTTTGCAGTGCGGTGATTTCTTGTTCATTGAGTGGCGAGCGTCCCGACGAAAGCAAGCCGAGTTTCGCGTTAGCTGTTGCCGCCGCCCATTTCACCAATCCGAGCGCATGAATCAACGCCGCCGGTACCTGTTTCCCAGAAATCGGAAAATTTTCCACCGCCCGTTGCGTCTGCGCCCCGTAATAAACGTCATGCGGAAGCAAAACGTCGCCCATCGAATCGTGTTCTATGCGTGTTTGAAGCATTGTTGTAATGATAAAAGCCCGTGAATCTTTATCTAACGGGTATTAACCATAAAGTTCACAGAAAATACAGATGTAATTTTAATGATTTTTTATAATAAAATGAAAAAACAATGATTTGTGTTTAGATTTCAAAATAATTCCTTTGTGAAATCCGTGATTAAAAAATATAATGTGAAAAGAGTATTTTAACGAGTTTTCTCAATCAATGCAATGTAGTCGGGGATGACAAGATTCGCATATCGTTCGACATACTTGACTTCTTGATGATTTCTGTTATTTTATTACACTCATCATGCTTGAAAATTTGGCTTTTAATGCGGGTACCTCATTCACCTGTCCTACAAGTCTCTTTTGGAATGAAAACTGAATTTTCAAGTGTGTGAGGAGTCGATTCTCGCAAAAAATAAATGATTAAATTCAATTGTCCCCCAAAACATTATCCTCATTTTCAAGGAAGAACACATTATGCCGCCAAGACCTGTATTGCAGGCGATTATTCTCGCTGATCATATTTATGAAGATATGCACTCCGGCAAAAAAGTGATTGCCGGAACGTTTTGTGAAATGGCCGCCGCCGCTTTTCCGTCGAAGTATAATCGCGGAGCGTTTCTCTTTCTCAGCTTAACCGAATTTCAGGGCAAGTTGCCGATCACGATTGAATACGTCGATTTAGGACGCAAAGAAACACTTCTGGAATTTGGCGACATTATCGCGTTTGCCAATAACCCGTTGGAAACTTGCGAATTGGTCGTGGAACTGCCAGAATTACCGTTACCGCATCCTGGAACGTATGCGTTTGAAGTTTTTTTATACGACGTACCTCTTGGCGCGTTTCGGTTTATTGTGAGTATGGGACAAGAAGTTTAAACCGGAGTTCCGTAAGAAATCGACTGAATTTTTGACGTAGGTTGATCGTTGGCAATCAGTTGTTGCTAATTTGATCTGTAAAGTTATAGGTATGTGTATTATTTTAACGCTCTTAATAGGTGAATAATGCGTGGTCTATTAGCGGCGCGTATGTGGTTCAATTCCTAATCATGTTTCTTGTCCGACTTACCTGCTCCGTAAATCTTATAGCGAAGATGGTAAGTGCAACACGTACTGTTGGTAATATCACCTTGATTGAAGATGGCGAGATTCGACAATAAACGTGGCAGGACCGTGATTGACGAGTTCGACGTCCATTTCCTGTTGAAATCGTCCGGTAGCGACTGGAATATCGAATCTCTTGAGCGCACGAATAAATTCTTCATAAAGTTGATTTGCAATTTCCGGTCGCGCCGCTTGTGTGAAACTTGGGCGGCGACCTTTGCGGCAATCGCCGTACATTGTAAATTGGCTGACAACCAATGCGTCACCGCGGATATCCTGAAGATTAAGATTCATCTTTCCCGCGTCATCTTCAAAGATACGAAGTTGCGCGATTTTCGACGCAAGAAAAACCGCGTCGTCCGAAATATCGCCGTCCCGAACTCCGAGCAAAATCAAAACGCCTGTGCCGATTTCACCAACAATTTCTCCTGTTTTTATCAATGTCGCTTTAGCACGGCTTACTCTTTGTACACATGCACGCATGAAGTTTTCCTTGTGTTATTTTTTTAACGACGAACCTATTGTAATGGTAAGGTATTCGATGTATATTTATTCTATTATACTAAATAAACGTTCGCTGTACCGGCAGGTCAACGTGGCGGGCATTATTCAGTGAAGAGGAAAATTATGAATGATGAAAAGAAAACCAAACAACATCAATTGAAGCTCGTTATCATCGGAGGGCTTATTATGTTGTATTTCTCTTTCTTTCTCTCGTTTGATTGTTTCAGCCGCAAAAATCTTGCGTTTTTCTTGTTGTATATCAATCCGCATCATTGGCAAACATGGTACGCAATCAATTTTTGGCTATTGGTTATCGGAAAAGCGACGACGATAATTTTATCATGGATACGTCTTCGATGGAACGATAACTCGTTGTCTATTGCAGGAAAGTTTGTTTGGTCTTGCGTTTTTGCCGGAATTGTTTTGACAACATTAAGTTATGCGAAATGGTTTGAACCGCTTCGCTATTTCCTTATGGCTCATCGGTATTTTCTATATCAATACATTTATGTTCCATACTTTTACGCTCCATTGACGGAATTGATTTATAACGGTGGATTCACATGGAAATTATTCTGTACGCCAATGATTCTGTTGTTAATTGTTACAGGACTTTTGCGAGTAAATAAGAGAATGAAAACAAAAGGAAAAAACAATGACCGATGAATATCGCAATCTCACAGACGAATCCGTTGACGCAACGTGCGATGAAAAACGGTATTGTCTTTTCAACGTTTCATGGCTTTTAATCATCGGCTTAATTTTGATTAATATTGGCTGCTTTGTCAAATCGAATTTACTTGACAACATATTTCGGCTACTGGATATTCGTCTTTGGAAATGGTGGTATTTTCTGTTTCTTGCATTATTGATCGCTTTTTCCGTCCAATGTTTTTTCATTGAACGGAATCGGGAAAACGATGATAAGCTCGACATAGAATCCGCAAAACGTTTTAACCGGATGGCAATTACAACGACTATTGTCATGGCGGTTCTCGTTTTACTGAATATGACACGGATGCTTTCTGTCTTGTATTATCCTCTGCTCGACTGGTTTACTCGTGGAGTATTTTCAGAAATGGCATTATTGAGCTTTACGCTTGTTCTTTTCGCCCTTATTCCAATAATCTATTTTTTCAAAGAATGGGTTATTACATTTTGGAAGTGATGATTACTTGATGTTTTTTAGAAAAGATTTATAAACTGCACTTTTCTAATTTTTCACGTTGCGGTTGAGGTAAGTTAGTTTTTGGTATATTTCTTTTGTTTTTTGCTTTGGGAGTTGAATTTTATTTATACTCCTCTTACTTTAACATTTGTCTTGACGTGCGATTGTCGATTTTGTATATTATAGCATGTATTTTCAATTGCCTTATTTTCTTTTTTGCCTGACCAACAGAAGGAAGAGCTGAAAGCATATCTTCGACATAACATTTATCTTGAAGTGAAACCGATTATTGAATATGTCGATCAAACATTTGGCGTGAGGTATTTCGTTTCCGGCATGACGAAGTTGTTGCATGTTGAGTACAAGAAACCGAAATTAGTTCCCAGTAAAGCCGACCCCGTTGCCCAACAAATGTGGGTGAACGCCTACAAAAAACTCCGTAAAAAAGCGGACAAAATCGATGTTTTTTATTTCGTGGACGGCGTTCATCCGCAACAGCATCCCAAAGCGAAAACAATTTATATGATTATGGACAACGCAAATTATTGTTATAGTCATGAGGTGGAAACTTATCGGCAGCAATTGGGCAAAATAAAATTTATCTTTTTACCGCCATACTCGCCGAATCTCCACTTGATCAAACGACTTTGGAAATTTTTCAAAAAGAATATCACTTACAATAAATTTCGAGAAACATTCACAGACTTCAAGCAAGCATGTCAAGATTTTTTCAAAAATATAAAAAATTACAAGGCGTTACTGCGCGCTTTACTCACCGAAAATTTCCATATACCACAAAATAATTAGCCGATTGTTAAAGTGCGATGAGTATAGGACAATTAGGGTCAAAATTATACAGATGATGCCCGAGTCAAATTGAAAAGATTACATCCTAATATTAGGCGACACAAGACACATAGCATCATATAATTATTGGAGTATTTTATGAAAAATAATAATATCAAAATGCGTTATTTTATTATGCTATTTTTATTGATTGGATTAAATAGTTTTGCAGAAGAACGTAGGGCTATTGATTTTTCTGATTCAATGTTCAAAAACTTGTCTTCATTACAACAATTGATGTTGAGTGAATTTCAAGAAAATTATATTACATTAGAAAAGTATTATTATAATATGAGATGTGATTGTTCTGAAAAATTTAGTTTGTTTTTCAAACAAGAAAATAATACTCTTATTTATTTACCAATTAATTCTGAACCGATAATTGCCTATACGCGGCTTTGGGAATATCGTTCCAGCGAAGGTAAATATTTTCGTTTGGATTACAATGATAATAAAATTAAGGAAAGGTTGACTCTCGAACTAGCAACACCAAAGGAAAGGTACTTACTAAGAAAAAAAAAGAACCAAAAATATTATTCAATTGAACGCAAAAAGAAAGAAAATATTCCAGAAGAGTTGCCTGCCGAATTCTCTGTTTTTCCACTTATGGCGTTTAGCGAAACAGGTCTAAAGCTTGAATATCTTTTATTTCAGAAACCTATTTACGCTTCAATATGTACAATTGAAGATATTGTTATTCACCCCAGTGAAGATGATGGTGATTTAGCCATTATTACGATGATGGCAACAAGTAAAAGCGGCGGTGATGTTCATTACAAATTTGTTTTCTTACGTGATTATTTTTGGGTGTTAAAAGAAGTTGTTGTTACAATGGAGGAAGAAATAAGAACAACGTCCAATCAATATCAAAAATTAGTAAAAGGGCAAATCCCTTTATTAAAATCTTCCGTAATAGAAACACAATCAATTGACGGTAAGAAAAAATATAATATTCACGAATACGAAATAACCAAAATCATTCCTGGCTCTGTGGATTTATCGGAATTTGACGTTGCTCAATTTTTACCGCCACAGGCAAAAATCGGCGAAATCACTCCGGCATATTTTTCTTGGTTTATAATTACGTGTATTTTGCTTGGGGTTCTGTTGATGATTCTGGGAACTTATATGAAACTTAAAAAAACTTGACGGCTTTCGTTAAGTTCAACACTTTACAATTTGAAAGGAACATTTTATGTTGAAAAAAATTGAAAAAACCGTATCATTTGGCGAATGATATGTTATTGCCACAATGATCTATCTCGGATGATATACTTCTTGTACTTGAAATTTCGGTTTTCACTGGCGTCGTTATACCGTAAAATCCAGTTTGAACTCCAAATGATATGCTAAAAAATCATTTTTCAAAAATATTAAACGTCATGACTCCTAAAAAATACTATACTAAAGTATGTATTTGTTTTTAGTATCGCCAAAATCATTATTTTGATAAAAATACGTTCACAATGGCAACAAAACCTTCTCAAGAAGAACCAACAAAATTGGCTGAAAACGCAGAATCCGTTTCGATTAAACCGTCAATTTTTAAGTCGAATTTGATGATTATTCTGATTTTGCTCGTCATTGCATTGGCGGAAATGACTGTTGTGTATCTCTTTGTACTTCCATCGCCGAAACAGGTTCGTGCGTCGGTCGAGGAAACGCAAAAGCAAGAAATCGCGAGGCAAAATCCTATTTATAAGCCAATGACGCCAAAAGATATTCAGGATGAACCGCGCGACGAGGTGGATTTGGGAGAGTATACCACTACAGAAGACGATGCGGCAGGTTCCTCGCGGCGGTTGTCGATTCATTTTTACGGATTGGTCAATAAAAAAGAGTTAGAAGAATACAATAAACGGTACGAGTTGAATAAAAACCGAATCCGTGAAGCAATTTTGGTTATTTTACGTAGCGCACAACAAGCGGAGTTAGCAGACCCTGCATTAAAAATGATCAAAAACAAAATCATGGTCAAAGTGAACGAAATCCTCGGTCAACCGTTAATTAAAAATGTGCTGTACACTGACATCGCAGTCCAAACTGGCGGTTGATGTAAAATTTTTCTGCTTATTTCGTTTTCATGTTCTTGAATGTCAATCGCGGTAGTACGAAGTTCTTCAATTTCTCTTGATATGAAAAATGCCTATAAATTACGTGACTTTGTACTACGCTCTCGAATTTTCAACGAAGCGTGCAGAAAAACGGATTAACACAATAGCAGGAATAGTGTTTTCCACGCCAGAATTGTTGACGACCAGCCATCCATGTTGACCGTTTTTCGACAAAAAATTAACAAAAGGGAACTTCCAAAATTGTCAGGAAAAAGTTCTGGATGCAACGCACACTGCTCAGCAACCCATTCCCGAAAAAGCGTGGAATCGTTGATGATTTTTGATACAAATCTTGCGTCATCGGAAAACGTATTGTACAATCCGTCGATGTTTTTTGCTTGAAAGCAAAATTCTTTGCCATATAAGGCACTCTTTTAATTATGACATTTTTCTAAAAAATTCAGCCCCGAAAAATGTGAAATAAGCAAAAACATCTTCTGTAATCAAACACAAATATTCTAAAATTATATTTTTGTGTTTTAGGGTGAATTTTTAGAAGTTTCCAAAGAGTAATTTTTGGGAAATATTTTAATTATTTATTGACATTCTTTGTCTCACTAGCTAAACTGGTAAAATCGATATATTTAGCGTATTTTCTAAATATGTATAATATATCGAATCACTAACTGTTCCAAAAATCTTATCATCAGAAGGGATAAAGACAATAATGAAACTGCTCCAAATTTCTACTTGCAAATGCTTTACGCTGATATTTTCGCTTTTTATGATTTTCGTTTTGATAACATTTCTTTCCACATCGACGATTTTCTCCAATGAAACTATTTTCATTTCCAAAACAAAAATCACAACCGGGCGACTTAGTTTTTCTCACAAAAAAAATACAATAAATTCTTCTGTTAAATTAGACGAAGTTACCAGCAACAAAACTCAGAAAAAAGAAATAGAAAAATCTGATAAAAACGAACCAACCAACACTCAAAATGAATCAGAAAAGAAAATTGATACCCAAAACTCTTCTGACAATAATGCAGTTTCGTGGTTGAGTGATTACCGTGAAGCATGCCGACTCGGAAAAGAACAACAAAAAATGGTACTAATTTACTTTTATGACACAAACGAAGATTCGCCTTACAAAACTTTTGAATCAGAATCGCTGAATCATACGGAAGTCAAAAAATTATTGCAAAATTACATTTGTGTTCGGCTTCCGTTAGACGCACAAATTCCTTCGACAAAAGAAAACGCCGATACGGATTCGAGCGAAAACGAAAACAAGGAGCATGAAAAAAACAATGAAAAAGAAAACGTATCCGATGAAAATACAGGAAAAATTATCACCGCTCAATTAGACAATATTCAAGTGCAATCGGAAACGATTACTCACGCGGGTGGAAAAACACAATTTAAGCAAACCATCATTCGTAACGAAAACCCGATTCAACAAGCGAATTTTTCGCAAAGAGTTTCGGATCGCAATATGGGCAGTGTTGCGCATTTAAATGATCCGAAAACCGATTTCTTGTTCCCCAACGTTACTAAAAAAATCACGTTAATTCAGCACCCCGCATTTTATGAAATGCTGAATACGCCTGGCATCACCATCATTGATTATGAACACAAAGACGCAGAATTTTACGGTGACATCGTAAGTGTTTTTCCGTTTTTGAATCAAAAGCCGTACACACCGGACGAGACAAAAAAAATGCTGACTCTGCCGCCGGGAACCGTAACGCAACGTTCTGTAATTTTTGCCATACGGATTCACCCCGACCACCCCAAAAGTACCGATGGCGAATTGAACGAATTCCTTACTACCGAAGCGGCGTCTCATAGTGGATATCAGGCAAAAATTCATTTGCAAGGACATCACAACTGGGAACAGCGTTTTCAGCGAATCACTCGCAAATTGCCGATGGAACTTTGGGCGTCCGAAGTCTGCGCTGAAAGTTGGGCTGGACAACATCTTTTAGAATCGGCGATTGAATGCGTCCGATGCTGGCGTTTTTCCGAGGGACATTGGTCAGCCGTTGTTGCCGAACATCCGTATTATGGTTACGACATGAAACTTAGCGGCGCCGGCACCTGGTATGCCACCGGCGTCTTCGGTAAGTGGCGGCACCCATCGCTGTCTAAAACAGGGTTGACGAAAAAAGGCGAATAGAATATTATATTACACGCTTAAACTTTTGCAAATTTGTTTAGTACTATAAAATATGATTGTCTATCGTTCAACATCGTTCTTGCAAATCGCGTAAACCGTATTATCAACGCGGCAGCTGGTGAGAATTGTCGGTTTGATTTTCTCTTCAAAACAATAGGAGTATTCTAATTGTTGTTTCGTGTGAGACGCTATATTAAAGCGTGACGGCACAAAAGGTTCGCCGTTATTGAGCGATTTGTACGCGGCTTCTTTGGCACACCAAAGACGTTCCGCCCAATGCTCGTTGGGAAACGAATGGATAAGCTGTCGCTCTTCTTTTTGAAAAAACGTTTTCACGACTTTCTGCGACACGGTTTCAAGCGGCGTAATATCCATACCAAGCCGATATGTTTCCGAAATTCCTACGCCAACGCCAATCATCAAGTCGCTATGCGTGATTGTAATCGCGGTTGGCGTCGTCTTTTGATTGATCGTGAAACAAGGACGAATCCCGCGACTTAAAGAGTTACGGCTGATAATTTCATACGAAGAAAAAAGACGCGGCACGTTCAAAACCGGCTCCGATGCGTTTTGGTTTAACGATTCGTAGATTCCTTTCGCGAGGAAACGTCCCGCCAACCATGCCCGACGGTAGTTTTTGTCGCGTATGTTATTCCAAACGGCAAGCTCGGCATGAGAAAGATAGCACGCGACGTCCTCGGAAAAAAACGCTTCGACCGCCGCAATTTCGCAAAGGAAAAAACGGCACGGACAAAGAATATTTTCCGGTAATTCCAACGGCAATGAAATCAGTGGCGGAGACGTTTCATTCATCAGACATGGAACTTGGTTGTTGTAAAAACTCGATAAAACCGTCAAAAAACCGCTCGGCTTGTTGTGAATCAAAGTACGACCGTTCGCAATTCATCGTAACGGTCATTTGATCGGCACAAGAAATAAGACCGAATGCAACCGGCGTGTGCGGACGAACCGGCGGCGCACCGACAAGCTGTCGAAGCGTTAAATCAGCGACTCGAATCGTTTTTTCATTACGAAAACGTTCTTGCGGCAAACCAAGGCAAAATGATCCCGGATTCGATAACACGGTGGTCGAATGACAGAATCTTTGCGACGCTAAAAAACGGAGCGCGAAAGGAATTTTTTGAAAAAATCGCACGCCGTCCAAAAACATCGTGCCGATTGACCAATAAAGAATATGTTTCATGTCCTGATGAATTGTTTCAAGAAACTTTTTGTCGGCAACGCAATCCTGCGGCGCACGATCCAAAAAAACATAACCTAGAATATTCGCCGCCGGAATTGTTTTATGAAACTCGTTTCTCATATTGATCGGTGCTAAAATGCGAAAGTATTTTCCGGCGGAGGATTCCGGCTGTTCTTCGTCTGCCCATTGACGTAGGAAAAGGAACATATCGCGAAGTAAAAGCGAATTGGTACTGACATTCTGCGATTTTGCTTTTGCGCGATAGACGGCAAACATTTCTGGAGAAATCGACTGCCAACACTGAATGGGAGTCAAATCTTGCAATGAAGAGGTTTGCGATGCGGAACGCTGTTTTCTTTTCAAGCTGAATGGTCGCCGCCAAAACCATTTGATCACTTCGACAAGAAGCGATTTCATCAATTGGGAAAACGGAACCGGCTCGGGAAGCGTAATATGAAGTTGTCCGCGTTCTTTGATTCGATTTTTCTCCGGCGGAAACGGCTGAACACCGTCTGTATCTCCCAGCAGATTGGCGTAACGCGAAAACCAATTTGCCGCGAAACACGCAACTCCAATGCCGTCGGCAACGGAGTGATGAACATAAATGCGTAACACGAGAGCATTGTCATAACGATCCGCTTCAATTCGCATCGCCGAACTTTTTTGAACATCCAACCGCACAATTTTCATCTTGCCGGAATCTGCAAGCGCGAAGGTTTGACCGCGATAATCATTCCAAATCCACTCCGGCGGTTTGGGGGAAGGAACCCAATAAAATTTTCCCCGCCGCGTTTCGATTTGTGCTTGCAAAAGCGGCTCGTGTTCAAGAGTTTCACGAAAAGATTGTTCAAAGGCGTTTTGCTCGACCTGTCCTTCAAAGTACCATTCATATCCCCAAGTCATCGAATAATACGGCGATTCGTCGCGCAAGAGATATTCTTCAAACGGTTCCAGCGGAAGAGGAAAAACCGAATCGTTGTTTTTGAGAGAAGAATCAGCAAGGATGTTCATAGCTCAACGGCTTTGCGAAAACGTGGTTTTATCAATTGATTTTGTAGGTATGGGAATAAAAAGCAAAATTTTATTCGTTTTTTTCATTCTGAACGAAGTGAGCGTCCCTTGACCGCCGCGTTTATTCCGATTTTGTCCATGAACGCTTGGCTGCCGCTACGGAACTTTTCTTCCTTGAACGCTTGTTCTCCCCAGCGGAGTCGTCTCCGTCTCATTTCGTCTTTCAATTGTAATGTTCGCTCTTTGATTGTCAACTCAATGATTTCATGGCGGACTGCTCTCTTGCGAAAGCCGCCCGACAATTTCTTTTTGTCACGTAGCAATCGGCTTGAAACGTCTGACAATCTGTTTGTGGCTATGTAAGATATACCTCATGTTACGCACGCGAATTAAAAAAGCTGCCCAAATATTGTTCGTTGATTTTTTTTACGCCGTAGGCGTCATGCGGAGTTATTATTCTACACTCTCTAAATAACCATCCCGCGGGCGGAATGAAGATACTACGTAAGATGAGTTATCATATAAATAATTCGGGAAAGCCCCCAACGGTTCCGGGACTTATCCCAACGACTTTCGGACTTATCCGAACGGCTTTGAATGATAATTCAGACGCTTTGGATCAGACAAAGAACTAATTTGGATGGCTTGTTTACTTAGCGTGCGTAACATGAGCGAGTAAGTAATTTTGTTTTTGCAGAATGATAATCCACTTTCTGGGACTCTTTTTCAGGCAACTCTCCCAGTCCCAAGAGTCCCAGAAGTCACTTTTGTCCCCCAGGAGCATACCTGAAATTCTCCGCGATTCGCCGGACGCTCTTGCCGAGCAGTTTTGGAGACATATAATATTGTCATTCGGGTTGAGCAATTCACAAGCGACGTTACTATTGATTGATAAGGAATTTCCTCATGCGTTTTATAACAGCGATTAAGGCATTGTTTGCGGTTTTATTGGATCGCGAAAAAGCGGAACAGATCATATTGGTTCTTGACGGTCGCGGATTATTGCCCGCGCCGGCGGAGAAATCCGAGGCGTCCACTGTCCCTTCATTCGGTGAAAAAGAGAGTGACAAACAAACACATCCCGAAATCGCGCAGGAACAGATTGCAGAAAAAACGCCTTCGTCGCCGCCAGCGGCTCCAAAGCCGCCAATAAAACAGCCAACAGAATCGACAGTGCGACAGTCGGACGCGATTACGCTTTTAGCGGCGTTGCAGAGAGAAGCTCGTTTTCTCGACTTCATTAAAGAAGATCTCGATTCTTATGAAGACATGCAAGTCGGCGCGGCGGCGCGAACAGTGCATGATAAAAGTGCGGCGGTTATTGAACGTTTTTTTGACGTGCAGCCGCTTCGCTCGGAAGAAGAAGCGTCGAAAATTACGGTGAAAAAAACGGATATTGCGTTCGTTCAGCTCATCGGCGATATTTCCGGCGAACTGCCTTACACCGGACAGCTAACGCATCACGGTTGGATTGCTCGAAAATGCGAGTTACCCAAATGGTCGGGCAACTCCGACGCCGCGTTTGTTCTTGCTCCGGCGGAAATCGAAGTCGAGTAAGAACCATGTTTTCTCATAAGACAACTTCTAAAAACCTGTATTTCCAAAAACACAATATCGTAAAATACGATATTTACGAAAATAGTACAGCAAAAAGAGAATGTTTTTAGAAGTTCCCATAATTAATTCAAGAGGCAAAATGATGAGCGATTCAAAATCATTCTCAAACTTCAACGAAAAACAACAAGCTCCGGTTCAACAATCGACGGACAAAGAACGCCGAAAAATGCTTGGACAGATTCTTGTCGGCGGAACGGCAGCGATTGCGGCAACCGGTGTGTTTTTCAGCCGTGAAGAAGAAGTTCTCGCGGCGACGCTTGCTCGGGCGGAAGAACAACGCCCGGACTTGGCGGCAAAGCCAGTTCCGCCTAAAGAAGCTGAAATAGACGCTCTCTCCGGTGCGTCGCGGCAAAATACGAATTGGGCAAAATTCGGCGATCTCAAGAAACCGATGGCAAAAGCGGCGTTTGTCGGCGACATTAAACTAAGCCGTATGTTTCTCGGCGGAAATCTTATCGGCGGATGGGCGCATGCTCGCGATTTAATTTACGTTTCCGATTTGGTCAAAGCGTACCACACTCGCGAAAAAATTTACGCCACGTTTCAAATGGCGGAAGCGTGCGGAATCAACGCTTATCTCGGTCATCACTCGCATATCGGAATCCTCAACGACTACTGGGAAAAAAAGAGCGGAACGCTGCAATATATTGCCGATTGCTCCGATCTCGAAGGAGCCAAACGCTGTATTGAATTGGGTGCGGCGGCTTGTTACATCCAGGGGGAAGCGAACGATCGATTGGTGCGCGAGAAAAAATTCGACGAGGTAAAACGGTTTCTCGAAACTGTCCGTGAGGAAGGCGTGCCGGTCGGTCTCGGCGGACATTATATTGAAACGATTCGGGCGTGTGTCGAGCAGAATTTGCTTCCCGATTTCTGGATGAAAACGATTCATCACGACCGCTATTGGTCGCGCCGCGCGGGCGAGCAGGAACATGACAATGTGTTCTGCCGCAAGCCGCAGGAAACGATTGAGTTTATGAACGCTCTTCCGCAACCTTGGATCGGTTTCAAAGTTCTCGCCGCCGGAGCAATTCGACCGGACGACGGTTTTCGTTTTGCGTTTGAAGCGGGCGCGGATTTCCTTTGTGTCGGTCATTATGATTTTCAGATTGTCGATAATGTGAATACCTGCATGAACATTCTCGAATCGAACCTAAAACGCACACGTCCTTGGATTGGTGCATGAAAAAATGTTTTCGCAGTACGCACGGTATCTTCTGCAACGTTGTTTTGATAATCAGCAACTCATGTTACGCATGAGCGATTAACATTCAGGAAACGTAACGATTCAGTCGCTCAAACCCAATAAATCCGTACCGGACAACGGAATAGTTACCGTCAATTTTACCGGAATATATTATTATTGCCGCCCTTATTTATCAACTTTTTCCTTTGTTCCCTTAACAGCCCGAATCGCGCCAAGCATACGCCTTTATTCCCTTATTTTTCGTTCCATTTGGTTTGATAACAATCCATGATCTAAAACATAAGGGCGCGTTTGGGGGGCTATGTCGGCTACTAAGGGAAACTTGATAAATAAGGGCGGCAATAGTAAAATCTTATCGGATAACTATTCAGACGCCCAGTGCGGATTTATTTGGTTGGAGTGGCTGAATAGTTACCAAACGAAAATACGTTCGCGCGGACGCTTCGGAAATTCAAACGAACTTTGCGATTCTTGAAAAACGTTCATCGTTGGCATGAAGCCATAAGACTCCAAAACGTTTCCGAACACGAGGACTCGGATGATGAAATCGCCAATGATGAAACGTTTGTTTTTCCTGTTCTTTATCATCTCGACGAAGCATAGTAACCTCCTTGGTAAAAACGGAATCGCCTCAATACAACGCCAACATTATAACCAATACGACATGGTTTGAACGTGTCGGTGAGTAGCCGCGAAGGTATAACAACTCTCGATGATATTAAATTGTATCCTACTTTGCTCAAGCGCAATGAGTATGATAAAGTTATTGAGTTGTATCAGGCTTCGCTGGAGTTAATATCCACCAACAAAAAAACAAATCTGGAAAAACAAACAAAATGAGACTTGTTATACTTGGCAACAACAAAAATTAAAAAACAAATACGCCCAAACGAACCACGACAAAAAAACGAAGAGATAACAAATACTCACGTTTAAATAAACATCGAAAACTCCGCCATACAACACAAACATCAAAAAAATAAAGAAATGCCTGCGCAAGCAGTATGAGAGATTTGACGTGGATTTGCAAAAGTTTAGTAGTAAAATATATTGTAATCTCTCAAAAAATGAAATTTAATGTTTGGGCAATCGACGTTGATTTTCATCAAAAAACGATTAGAATAAACAATTCAGCGGATGTATTCCGCTAAAATTGACGGACTGAAAAAACTCTTTTTTATTAAGGAATATAAAATGGCAAAGAAAACCGAAACAGAATCGGCGGCATCCGCAAAAAAAGAAAAACAAAAATCCGCAAAAGAGAGTAAAGACACAAAAGTCGAAGCGATTCTCAATAAAAACCCTGAATTGAAAAACGCGATTTTGCAAATCGAAAAACAGTTTGGCGAAGGAGCGATCATGCCGTTAGGGTTAGATCGTGCGCCGAAACTTTCCGGTATTTCGACTGGCAGCTTGTCGCTTGATATGGCGTTGGGCGGAGCGGGGATTCCGCGAGGACGAATTATTGAAATTTTCGGACCGGAATCCAGTGGAAAAACAACATTAACGCTACATATTGTGGCGTGCGCTCAAAAAGCGGACGGAATTGCGGCGTTTATCGATGCGGAACACGCTCTTGATCCCAGTTGGGCGAAAAAACTCGGCGTTGATCTTGAAAGTCTTTTAGTCAGCCAGCCGAGTAGCGGTGAGGAAGCAATGCGGATTACCGAAATGCTTGTTAACTCCAATTCGGTCGATGTGATTGTTGTGGACTCGGTGGCGGCGTTGGTGCCAGAAAAAGAATTACAAGGTGAAATCGGCGATTCTCATGTCGGATTACAAGCGCGGCTGATGAGCCAGGCATTGCGGAAATTGACTGGTGCGATTGCAAAAAGTAAAACGTCGGTGATTTTTATCAATCAAATTCGTGAAAAAATCGGCGTGATGTTCGGGTCGCCGGAAACGACGCCGGGTGGACGTGCGCTCAAGTTTTATTGTTCATGCCGAATTGATGTGCGGCGAATCGGACAACTCAAAGAAGGCGAAGTGGTGATTGGTCAGCGGGTGAAAGCGAAAGTTGTGAAAAATAAAGTTGCGCCGCCGTTCCGTTCCGCCGAATTTGATATGATGCACACAAACGGTATCAGCTATGAAGGCGATGTATTGGACTTGGCAATCGCGAAAAAACTGATTATCAAATCCGGCGCGTGGTTTCGTTACGGCGATCAGCCGCTTGGTCAGGGACGCGAAAAAGCGAGGCAATATATGAAAGACCATCCCGATTTTGTAGAAGATATTAAGTCGCAGATTATGGCGTCGCTGGATGCCGAAGAAGGCGTAGAATCGCTTCTCGCCGGAATCCATTCATCGGGAGCGACGGCGGAAGAATAAGCGAAATCAAAAATTTTTCGCCGCGAATACGTGAACTTATTACAGGAAACTTCTAAAAACCGCATTTTCAACAAATGTGACCGTTGAAAAATAAGGGCTTGCGAATATTTGGAAGAGGTTTTTAGAAGTTCCCAATATTAAATAAATCAAAAAACTATCGGCATTCACTGCCAAAGGAGACCGAAAATGACAGATCATCCTCCCGATACGGGCGTAGAATTTAATAAAGCGTATAAAACGTTTCATCATTTACTTTGGACAGATAGACGTATTCCAAAACAACTTAAAACATTGGTACAGACTGCCAATCCTTCCAGTAGTTTGGAATTGGGTTGCGGGTTGGGATATTTTTCGGAATACGTTGCGAAACAGGGAGTCAAGGCAACCAGCGTGGATTTTTCTTCCGTTGCCATCGAAAAGGCGAAAAAACGTACCGCGAAAAATAAACGTCAACCGGCTTATCTTGTCGGCGATGTAACAAATTTGCCGTTAGAAGATAATCAATAT